>JBFIMV010000066.1:0-9021 GCA_041611575.1 Desulfuromonadales bacterium
CCCTTGAGGTTGACGTCCAGGACCTGGTCCCAATCCTGCTCGGAGATATTGCTGATCAGGTTGTCGCGGATGATCCCGGCGTTGTTGACCAGGACATCGATGGCGCCGAATTTTGCCACGACCTGTTCGACCAGCTGCCGGACCTGCTCCTTGTCGGCGACGTTTGCCGTAAGCTGCAGGACCTCGCCTGCCGAAGCGGGCAGGCTTTCGGCCAGCTGGCGCAACTGTTCCGCGTTGACATCGACCAGTGCCAGGCTGGTGCCCTGCCCGGCAAAACACCGGGCGATGGCGGCACCGATCCCCTGGCCGGCACCGGTGATGACGACCACCCGCCTTCGGGTGTCCTGATTGTCTGCTCCCATCAACAGGCCTCCATAACCATGGCGATCCCCTGGCCGCCACCAATGCAGGCGGACGCGATCCCCAGCTGCTTCTTGTCGCGCTGCAGGGTTTGCAGACAGGTCAGGGCCAGGCGCACCCCGGTCGCTCCGAGGGGATGGCCGATGGCGATGGCGCCACCGTTGACATTGAGCTTGTCCTGGTCAAGCTCCAGTGCCCTGGCGACTGCCAGGCACTGGGCTGAAAATGCTTCATTGATCTCGAAACGATCGATATCGTTCAGGGTCAGCTTCAACTGGGCGAGCAGCAGGCGGATCGCCGGGACCGGGCCGATGCCCATGATTTCCGGCAGCACGCCGCTAGACGCGAAACCGCGGATCTTGCCGAGCGGCTTGAGGCCGTGCGCCCGCACGTAATCGCCCTAAGCGACCAGCAGCGAAGCCGCGCCGTCGACGATGCCCGAGGCGCTGCCAGCCGTGGTCGGGCCCTCCTTGCTGAAGACGAAGGGCAGCCTGCCCAGATCCTCCAAGGTCGTCTGCCGCGGGTGCTCGTCGGCGGCGACGCCGCTGCGGCCGCTGCAGCGATACTTGCGCGGCTTGAAGCCACCCATTTCGAGAACGCCCTTGGCCTCGACCGGGGCGATCTCCTGCTGAAAGAACCCGGCTGTTTGGGCAGCGGCGTAGCGCTGCTGGCTGCGCAGGGCGAAGGCATCGACGTCCTCGCGCGCCAGGGAGTACTCTCGGGCCAGGTTGTCGGCGGTGCAGCCCATCGGTACCGCGGCGGTGTCGTTCAGCGCCTCCCAGAGCAGGTCGATGAATTCGGGCTTGCCCAGCGGGAATCCCTGGCGGGCGGAATAGGAGGCGAGCGGGTAGCGGCTCATGGCGTCGGTGCCGCAACCGAGCACCAGGTTGGCCTTGCCGAGGGCGATCTGCTCCGCGGCCTGTCCCAGCAGCTCGACCCCGGAACCGCAGATCCGCTGGGTCAGCAGCGCGGTGCTCTCCAGCGGCGCGCCGCTGTAAAGGGCTATGTGGCGCGGCAGGAAGAAGCTGTCGGCGCTGGCCTGGCCGATGTTGGCGACGATGGTCTGGTCGATGTCGCCGGCCGGCACGCCGGCCGCTTCTATGGCCGCGCGGCTGGCGAGAATGCCGAGGTCGGTCGGTGAAATTGTCGAAAGGCCGCCGACGTACTTGCCGAACGGCGTGCGTTTTCCTTCGAGCAGATAGATATCTTCGAACAACGCACCGCTGCCGGCCTGTTTATCGTGAAATCCCTGTACACTCGCTTTCATGGTGGCTCCTTATCTATTTGCCGCTAAAGTTCGGTTTCTGCCCGGTGAGAATGCTGGAGAGGCCGGCCCGTGCGTCCGCCGTGGCGAAGATGGTCTGCAGGCCGTCGAGCTCCAATTGCAGGCCGGCCTGCAAATCCAGCTTGAACCCCTGATCGACCAGGTTCATGGCGGTTTTCAAGGCGACAGGCGCCTTGCGGGCGATGCCCTTGGCCAGCTTGGCGTATTCCTCGCGGGCCAGGAGCGGGTCATCGAGGTCGCCGGAGAACTCTGCAAAAGCGGCCTCTTCGGCGGTCTCCGCCACGCGGCCGGCCTGGGCTTTCTCCACAGACAAGCCTGCCAGCTCGCGCCAATCGAGCAAAGGTTCGATGACGGTATCGACCAGGCCGTAGCTGTAGGCCTGCTTGGCGTTGATGAACTGGCCGGAGGCGATCAGCTGCTTGGCCCGGGCGACGCCGATCAGGCGGCTGGCGCGCTGGGTGCCGCCGAGACCGGGATAGATGCCGATGCCGGTCTCCGGGAAGGCCAGCACCGACTTGCGCGTCGCGATGCGATAATCGCAGGCCAGCGCCAGTTCGAGGCCACCACCCAGCGCCAGGCCGTCGAGATAAGCGTAAGTGGTCTTCGGCGAGGCGCTGATCTTGTTCAGCACCTGCTGGCCGAACTCGGTAAAGGCCTGTACCCGCGGCAGATCGTCGGCCGCCATGGCATCGAGGAAGAACTTGATATCGGCCCCGGCGATAAAGGCCTTGCCCTTGCCGTGAATGAAAATCTTGCTGATGTCCTTGCGGGCATTGAGCTCGTCGACGCAGCGATCGAGCTGGCTCATGACCTGCTCACCGAGCGGGTTCATCCGGTCGGGCAGATCGAAAACGATGAAACCGGCATCGCCGACGACTTCCGTGGTCACCCACTCAAGGCGCAGTTTCCGTGCCTGGCCGGCATCGGCCAGGCAGGCCGGCATCGGCAGCCCCCATGCCGAGAAGACGTTCTTGACCATCTCTCCGACCTGGTCGGCACCGAGCTTGGCCAGCAGCTCGAAGGGGCCGACCGGCCAGCGCAGGCCGGCGCGCGCACCCAGGTCGGCGTCCGTTGCGTTGACCACCCCTTCATCGACCATCTGCGCTGCGACGCCGAGGCTGGCGCCGACCATGCGGCGGGTCACGACCTCCCGCTGGTCGGAGCCGTTGTTAAGGTGACCCGTGTCGGCCACGTCCCAGTTCTGCTTTGACTCGACCTGCTGGCACAGGATCTTGGCCGGAGCGTAAAAGGGCCCCAACACGCTGGCCAGGCCCTCGGCGGCATGCATGGCGATCGGTACGCCGGTGGCGTTCATCAGGGCAAAGGGCCCCATCCCCACGCCGAACACCTCGCAGGAGACCTGGTCGATGAAGGCGATGCTGCCGCAGCCTTCCTCGTAGAGGCGGGCCGCCTCGTTCAGCCAGGGGACGAAGAAGCGGTTGACGGCAAACCCCGGGGCGTCTTTGACCAGGATCGGCGTCTTGTCGTAATAGGTATAGAAGTTTTCCAGGGCGGCCACGATCTCGGGCGCCGACTTGCTGCCGGGAATCAGTTCGACCAGCTTGTTCTTGGCCGCATGGTAGAAATAATGGACGCCGACCACCCGCTCCGGGGTCTGCAAACCGGCAGCGATCTCGCTGATCAGGAATGAGGAGGTGTTGCTGGCGAGGATGCAGTCCTTGGCGACCACCTTCTCCAGCGCGGCGAACAAGCCCTTCTTGACCTCGAGGTTTTCGAAGATCGCCTCGACCACCAGGTCGGCTTTGGCCAGCTCCGCCTGGTCTGTGGTGGCGTTCACACGCCCGAGGATCTGGTCGAAGGCCTGCTGATCAATCAACCCGCGCTGCAAGGCCTCGCCCAGGGATTCACGCATATAGCCGACACCCCGCTCCAGGAACTCCTGCTTCTGGTCAACCCGGATGACCGGCAAACCCTTCATGACAAAGTGCTGTGCAATCGCCGACCCCATGGTCCCGGCGCCAACGACGCCTACAGTTGCAATCGATTTCATTCGTTCACCCTCTTCTGTCCTGTCGTTAAGCGTGAAATACAGAGGCCACCCAACAGCCCTGGCACGCTCGGACTCCATCCGGCCGCGCCTCACAACAACAACTTCAGTATTTTGCTATGCGAAACTGATTTTCGTTTCTTGTAAATCCTACCCGACAACACACTGTTTGTAAATATTTTTCTCCACAAAACCGGAACCCTCCGCTTGTCTGAATAAAAAACCAGAAATTCAAGTTATTTACGCCATTAATTACTTTCGAAACATACGCATTTCAAGCAACTTTCAGACGTCAAGCACGACAAAGGTCTTCGCATCAATATTTCGCAGTGCAAAATATATTTTCACAAAAACATCGTTTTACTCCTTGACACACAACCCCCTTTTATATACAGATTAATGGCGTGGAAAAACCGCATGGGCCCGCAAGCGGAGCGCAAAGTCCGAAACGGACAGGCACCACCGCAACCATCCCGGAGTCACAGGCCATGAACGACAACACAGCGCTGAACCACAGAGGGAGCAAGGCCGAGCTGATCGCCAGTGACGGCATCGACCTGCTGGAGGACAGCAGCAAGGACCGCCAGTTCGTGACCGCCCTGGCCCGGGGCCCGGAAATACTGCGCTGCTTCAAACCCAGCGATCGGCACCTGGGGAACCAGGACATCGCCGAACGCACCGGACTGCCGAAGCCGACCGTTTCCCGCCTGACCTACACCCTGACACGCATGGGCTACCTCTACCACGACGACAAGCTCGGCAAGTACCAGCTCGGCAGCGGCGTCCTCTCCCTCGGCTTTTCCTTCCTTACCAACATGGACGTGCTGAAGATCGCCCGCCCCCTGATGCAGCAGCTGGCCGACTACTCGCACACGGTGGTTTCGGTCGGCTCCCGCGACCGGCTCGGCATGGTCTATCTCGACGGGCGGCACAGCACGGCCGCCACCGTCTCCCTGCGCCGCGAGCCGGGAACCAGGGTCCCCATAGCGACCACCGCCATGGGCAGGGCGCTGCTGTGCGGCCTGCCGGAACACGAGCGGGAGAAGCTGATGGACAACATCCGCCTCCGTGATCCGGCCCGCTGGCCGAAAAACAAGGCGGGAATCGAACAGGCACTGCGCGACTACCAGGAGCGCGGCTACTGCCTGTCGATCGGCGACTGGCGCAGTGACGTCAACGCCGTTGCCGTGCCGATGCTGCCGATCGCCGGATGCCGGCTGCTGACCTTCAACAGCGCCGCACCTTCGTTCGTGCTGCGCCAGCATATGCTCGAAGACGATATCGGCCCCCGGCTGATCAACATGGTCAGAACCATCGAGTCGGAAACGGCCCACTACTGAACCGATGAAGAAGCGCCGCACTCGAGCGGCGGAACTCGAGGCAAGCATGGCAAAGTCAGTCTATGTCGGGCTCGACATGGGGGCATCACGCACCAAGGTAGCGGTTATCGACCGGCACGGGGCGCTGCTCGGCCATGCGGTCAAAAAATCCGGGACCGACTTTGCCGCGACCGCCGCGCTCTGCCTGGACGCTGCCCTGGAACAGGCCGGCGCGGGGCGCAGCGACATCAGCGGTGCCGTCTCAACCGGTTACGGGCGCAACAACGTCGCCTTCATCACCCGAACAAGTAAAACAGAAATCGGCTGTCACGCCAGGGGCTGCTACCACAGTTTTCCCGAAGCGATCACCATCATCGACATCGGCGGCCAGGACAACAAGATCATCAAGCTCGATGCCGAGGGACGGCGCAACAGCTTTAAAATGAACCGCAAATGCGCCGCCGGCACCGGCGCCTTCCTCGAGGAGATGTCGAGCCGCCTCGACATCCCGCTCGAAGAGATGAACAACCTGGCCCGCCAGGCCTCCGAGACGATCAAGCTCGGCAGCTACTGCACGGTCTTCTCGGCCACCGAGGTCCTGGAGAACATCCGTCACGGCAAGCCGGTCGCCGCCATCATCAAGGGCATCTTCTACTCGATGATCCAGCGGGTCCTCGAGATGGACTCCCTGACCGACAAAGTGGTGTTGAGCGGCGGCGTGGTGGCCCATAACCCTTACCTGGTGGAAATGGCCGAGGAGATGATCGGCCGGCCGGTCCTCCTGCCGGAGTTCCCGCAGTTCACCGGCGCGCATGGCGCGGCACTTTATGCCCGGGATGAAAAGATAACGGCTTAACGCCCGTTCGCTGACGCTCACTCATGGCGCAAAGGGCAAGACTCAAGAAGAGCCTGGCATTATTGAAAAATCAGAAACATTGCGTCTTTCTTTTTCCTTAGCGTCTTTGCGTTAATTTTGTCGTTTCAGGTTGCTTAGATTTCAGAGCCACGGCAGGGAGAAATCATGGGACAAGAAAAACAACCGCAACGCAAGAAGATCGAGGCCACCGGGCAGATGATGAAAATCATGTCCGAATATTTCTACGATCTGAACGACGCCGCGCATTCATCGACCCGCAAGGTCGCCTGGTGCACCAGCGTCGGCCCGGCGGAGCTGCTCCGGGCGATGGGCTTCGCCGTGCACTTTCCGGAGAACCACGCCGCCATGCTCGGTGCGACGCGGATGGCCACCGAGCTGATCCCCGAGGCCAACACCATCGGCTATTCACCCGACATCTGCTCCTACCTGACGGCCGACATCGGCGCCTACCTGAAAGGGGTCTCGCCGCTGGCCAAGGCCTACCCCGGCATCGACGGGCCGCCGCGCCCCGATGTGTTGGTCTACAACACCAACCAGTGCCGCGACGTCCAGGACTGGTTCGCCTGGTATGCCAGGGAACTGGATGTCCCCTGCATCGGCATCACCTCGCCGAAAAACTTCACCGAGGTGAGCGACATCCTGATCGACGACGTCAGCCGGCAGATCGAAGCGCTGATCCCGACCCTGGAAGAGGTCGCGGGCGCGCCGCTGGACATGCAGCAACTGCAGGCCACCGTTGCCCTCTCCCGCGAATGCACCGAGCTGTGGCGACAGGTCCTCGAGACCGCCGCCAGCGCCCCGGCGCCCCTGACCTTCTTCGACGGCACTATCCACATGGGCCCGGCGGTCGTCCTGCGCGGCACACAGCAGGCGGTCGACTATTACCGGCAGCTGCTTGCCGAGCTTGAAGAGCGGGTCAGCGCCCGGGTGGGCGCCGTGGATGACGAGAAGTACCGCATCTACTGGGAAGGCATGCCGATCTGGGGCCGGCTGCGCCAGCATTCGGAGCTGTTCGCCGGACTGCACGCGAGCGTCCTGGTCTCCACCTACTGCAGCAGCTGGATCTTTCCCGACTTCGACGCCAGCGACCCGATCCGCAGCATGGCCAAGGCCTATCTCGGCCTGTTCATCGTCCGCTCAGACGCCTACAAGGAAGCGTACATCAAACACATGCTGGAAAAATTCAGGATCGATGGCATCATCTACCACGACGCCAAAACCTGCCCCTGCAATTCCAACAGCCGTTACGGCATGCCGCAGCGACTGGAGCGGGAGACCGGCATCCCGAGTCTGGTGATCTCCGGCGACCTCAACGACCTGCGCTGCGTCTCCGACGAGCAGACCCGCACCAACGTCGAAGCCTTTATCGAGCAACTGGAGGAGAGAAGATGCTAGACGCCCTGTTCAAACCCAAAGCAGTCGCCCTGGTCGGCGCCTCGACCAAGGAGCTGTCCATCGGCAACGTCATCATCAGGAACCTCCAGAGGTACGGCTACAAGGGAGCGATCTACCCGGTCAACGCCAAGGCCGACGAAGTCTGCGGCCTCAAGTCCTATGCCTGCCTGGCGGACATCCCCGGCGAGGTCGACCTGGCGCACATCATCATCCCCAGCCAGATGGTCCCCCAGGCCATCGAGGAATGCGGCCAGAAAGGGGTCAAGGCGGCCATCATCAACTCGGCCGGCTTCAGCGAGATGGGCGAGGAAGGCGCCAGGCTGCAGGATGAGTTCCTGGCCAACGCCCGCAAGTACGGCATCCGCCTGTTCGGTCCCAACTGCCAGGGGATCATCAACTCCGATCCGGAGCTGAACGCCTACTGCAACTTCACCTTCACCTTCCCCAAGCCGGGGAGCATCTCGGTTGTGGCCCTGAGCGGCGGCGTCGGCGCGCTGATCATGCAGGTGCTCGACGATCTCGACATCGGCCAGCGCCTCTACGCCTCCAACGGCAACGCCTGCGACGTATCGATCCCCGAGATCATCGACTATTACGGCAAGGACGAGGGGACCAAGGCGATCATCCTCTACACCGAGGGTTTCGACAAGCCGCGCGACTTCCTCGAGGTCACCCGGGCCGTGACGGCGAAAAAGCCGGTGCTGGCGATGAAGGCCGGGCGCACCGAAGAAGGGGCCAAGGCCGCCTCTTCGCACACCGGATCGCTCGCCGGGGTCGACATTGCCACCGAGCTGATCTTCGAAAAAATCGGCGTCCTGCCCTTCAGGGACGAGGGCGAGATGGTGCGCGCAGCGATGGCGTTTTCCAGCCAGCCGATCCCGACCGGCAACCGGGTCGGCATCATCACCAACACCGGCGGCCCGGCGGTGATCGCCACCGACGTGCTGGTCGACTTCGGCCTCGAAGTGCCGAAGCTCTCGGCAGGTTCGATCGACCGCCTGCGGGAGACCCAGTTCCCCCAGGCCGCGCTGGAAAACCCGATCGACGTGGTCGCCACCGCCGGCGGGCCGCAATTCCGCGCCGCCCTCGACGTCATGCTCGACGAAGAGCAGATCGACTGCATCTACATCAACTTCGTCACGGCGCCCTTCACCGATACCGACGCGGTCGCCCGCGAGATCGTCGCGGTCAACCGCCTGCGGCGCAAGCCGCTGGTCTGCAACTTCATGACCAACCTCAAGCTGGAGCGCTACCAGAAGACCATGGCGATCCTCAAGGAGGGTGAGGTCCCCTACTACGCCAACCCGGGCGACGCCGCCCGGGCGCTGGGTGCCCTGGTGCAGTACGGCCGGATCCAGCAAAGGGACATCGGCCAGCCGCACCTCTTCGACGGGGTCGACACGGACAAGGCCAAAGCGATCGTCAGAGAGGCCGGGAAGGCCGGGCGCGAGGTGCTCTCCGCCTGCGAGGTCTACAGCATCTTCGAGGCCTACGGCATTTCGGTCGCCCCCTGGGAGGTCGTCAAGACGGCCGAGCAGGCGGTCGCCGCCGCGACGACCATCGGCTTCCCGGTGGTGGTCAAGGTCGACTGCGCCGAGATCGACCACAAAAGCGACATGGGCGGCGTCGCCATCAACCTCAAGGACGCCGCTGCCGTGCGCTCCACCGTGGAAGAAATGCAGAAACGGCTCGGTCACTTTGGCGAGCTCGGCTTCCTGGTGCAGAAGTTCCTCCCCGGCGGACGCGAGCTGATCATCGGCGCCAGCGCCGAGCGTGA
>JBFIMV010000067.1:0-8998 GCA_041611575.1 Desulfuromonadales bacterium
AGTACGCAGATCAGATCGAAATCGGCAACTTCGATGACGATCTGCCGAAGTTGAAAGACTGTGACTGGGTGGTCGAGGTGGTCATCGAGCACCTGCCGATCAAGTTGAGCCTGTTCAAGAAGATCGTCCCGCACCTCAAGGCGGGGGCGGTGCTCTCGACCAACACCAGCGGCCTGTCGGTCAACGCCATGACCGAGGCGCTGCCGGCCGAGGTGCGACGCAATTTCATGGTCACTCATTTTTTCAACCCGCCGCGCTACATGCGCCTGCTGGAAATCGTTCCCTGCAAGGAGACCGATCCGGTGGTGATGAACGAGATGGCGGAATTCATCAGCCGGCGGCTTGGCAAGGGGATCGTCTACGCCAAGGATACCCCTAACTTCATTGCCAACCGCATCGGCGTTTACGCCATCTACAAGGGGATGCAGCACATGATCGAGATGGGGATGACCGTCGAAGAGGTTGACGCCATCGCCGGCCCGGCGACGGCCCGCCCCAAGTCTGCCGCCTTCCGTACCGCGGACCTGGTCGGCATCGACACGCTGGTCCATGTCGGCAACAACTCCTACGAACTGCTGACCGAAGACGAAGAACGCGAGGTCTTCAAGGTCCCCGAGTTCATGCGCAAGATGGTCGAGGCCGGGCTGCTCGGCAACAAGAGCAAGGCAGGCTTCTACAAGAAGGAGCAGGTCAACGGCAAGAGGCAGATCTTTTATTTCGACTACACCAGCGGCGAGTTCAAGCCGGCCGCCAAGCCGAAGTTCGCTTCGATCACCGCAGTGAAGATGGTCGATGACCCGGCACAGAAGGTCAAGATGGTGGTCGAAGGGGGAGACAAGGCGGCGGAATACGCTTGGAAAACTCTCCGCGACACGCTGATTTACACTGTCAATCGTATCCCCGAGATCGCCGATGACGTGGTCAACGTCGACAACGCCATGAAATGGGGATTCAACTGGGAGATCGGTCCCTTCGAGATGCTCGATGCCGTCGGCGTAAGCACTTTTGTCAAACGGGCAGAGAAGGACGGGGTGACGGTTCCGGCCGCACTGAAGACCGTCGAACGATTCTACCGCTTCAACGAGGCTGGGCAGAAAGAATTTTTCGATTTGCAATCAGGCGAGTACCGGCCTTTTCCTCTCAAGGAGGGGCAGATTAACCTGCAGATCCTCAAGAAATCAGGCGGCCTGGTGGAGAAGAACGCCAACTGTTCGCTGGTCGATCTCGGTGACGGCGTCTTCGGCTTCGAGTTCCATTCGAAGATGAACTCTATCAGCGGCGACATCCTCTCCATGACCCACAAGGCGATCAAGCGCGCCGAAGGCGAAGGGGTCGGGCTGGTGATCGGCAACCAGGGAGTCAACTTCTCGGTTGGCGCCAACCTGATGCTGCTGGCCGTTGCCCTGGCCGAAGGGGCCTACGAGGACATCGACCTGATGGTGCGCGCCTTCCAGAAAGCGACCATGGCGGTTAAATACGCCAAGGTGCCGGTGGTGGCCGCCCCCTTCGGCATGACCCTCGGTGGTGGCTGCGAATTCAGTCTGCATGCCGATGCCATCAATGCCTATGCCGAAACTTACATGGGCCTGGTCGAGATCGGCGTCGGCCTGCTGCCGGCGGGTGGTGGCACCAAGGAAATGTGTCTGCGCTCGGTTGAGTTGGCGCAGCAGTTCGATGTCGATCCGACACCGTACGTCTTTAAGCATTTCAAGCAGATCGGCATGGCGACCGTCTCCATGGGGGCCGCCGAACTGCGTGGTCTGAACTACATGCGGCAGGGTGACAGCATCAGCATGGATCTCGATCGGCTGATCGCCGATGCCAAGCAGAAGGTTCTGGCGCTGGCGGTCAACTACCGGCCGGGCAAGCCTTTGGAAAACATCCCTGCCCCGGGCCGCAGTATCGCCGCCAGCATCAAGACCAGTCTCTGGAACATGCAGATGGGTGGTTATGTCACCGCCTACGAGCAGGAGATCGGCGGCATCATCGCCGACGTCATCTGTGGCGGCGACGTGCCGGCCGGTACCCCGATTTCAGAGGAATACCTGCTGCAGCTTGAGCGCCAGGCCTTCCTCAAACTCTGTGGCAACAAGAAGACCGCCGAGCGGATTCAGGCGATGTTGAAAACCGGGAAGCCTCTGCGTAACTAGAACAAATATGAGTCAGCGGGAACTGAGGAGAATTTGAGATGAAAAAAGCTTATATTGTTGCAGCGTACCGCACCCCGGGGTGCCGGGCGAACAAAGGCGGCTTTAAAGATATCAGGCCTGATGATCTGGCCGCCGCCGCTATCAAGGGGCTGGTCGAGCGCACCGGCATCGATCCGCTGAAGATCGACGACGTGCTGATCGGGTGTGCCTTCCCGGAAGCGGAGCAGGGGATGAACTTCGCCCGCATCGCCTGCATGAAAGCCGGGCTCCCTTACCAGGTGCCGGCACAGACCGTCAACCGCTTCTGTTCTTCCGGTTTGCAGACCATTGCCAGTGCTGCCGAGCGGATCATCGCCGGTTTTGCCGACTGCATCATCGCCGGCGGTGCCGAGTCGATGACCATCGTTCCCATGGGTGGCAATAAGTACAGTGCCAACCCGGGGCTTGTCGCCAGTTGGCCGGAATCTTTCGCTTCCATGGGTATCACCGCCGAACTGGTCGCTGATCAATACGGTGTCAGTCGTGCGGAGCAGGATGCTTTTGCCGTTGCGAGTCATCAGAAAGCGGCGGCAGCCATCGCTGCCGGCCGGTTTACTGATGAGATCATCCCGGTGGAGGTTGAAGAGGTCTCCATCGTCAAGAACAAGCCGACCAAAAACAAAAAGACGATTGCGATTGACGACGGCGTACGTGCCGACACCAGCGTGGAGAGCCTGGCAAAGCTCAAGCCGGTCTTCAAGCTGAACGGTACGGTGACGGCCGCTACCAGCTCGCAGATGACCGACGGTGCGGCGGCGGCCCTGGTGGTCTCCGAGGAATTTCTCAAGCAGTCCGGGCTTAAGCCCCTGGCACGCTTCGTCGCTTTTGCCGTCAAGGGGGTGCCGCCGGAGATCATGGGGATCGGCCCGGTCGAGGCCATCCCGGCAGCATTGAAGATGGCCAACCTGCAGCAGGGCGACATCGGCCTGATCGAACTCAACGAGGCCTTCGCCGCCCAGTCTCTTGCCGTCATCAAGGATCTCAAACTGAACCCCGAGATTATCAATGTCAACGGCGGCGCCATCGCCCTGGGGCATCCGCTTGGCTGCACCGGCGCCAAGCTGACCGCCACCCTGTTGCATGAAATGCAGCGCCGCGATGTGCGCTACGGCATGGTCAGCATGTGCATCGGTGGTGGCATGGGCGCCGCCGGGATTTTTGAAAAAGTCTGAACAACAACCATTCACGAGGTGACGGATATGAGCAATAAGATACTCAAAGGCGGCGAATTCCTGATTGTCGAGACCCCCTGTGAAGCAGTCTTCACTCCCGAGGATTTCAGCGACGAGCAGCGTGCGATCGCCGAAACGACTGAGCAGTTCGTCGAAAACGAAATTTTCCCCCACATCGAAGAGATCGAGGAGCAAAACTTCGATGTGGTGGTTGCGGGGATGAAAAAGTGCGGGGAACTGGGGCTGCTGATGATTGACGCCCCCGAGGAATACGGCGGCCTCGAACTCGATAAAGCCACCAGCATGCTGGTCGGCGAAAAGATTGCTCCGGCAGGCTCCTTTTCCGTCGCCTTCTCGGCCCATACCGGCATCGGCACCCTGCCGCTGGTTTACTACGGCACCAGGGAGCAGAAAGAGCAGTATCTTGAAAAAATCATCTCTGGCGAATGGATTGCCGCTTACTGCCTGACCGAGCCGGGCAGCGGCAGTGACGCTCTCGGTGCACAGGCTTCTGCGGTGCTCTCGGCGGATGGCACGCACTATGTCCTTAACGGGACCAAGCAGTTCATCACCAACGGTGGTTTCGCCAACCTGTTTGTCATCTTTGCCAAGATTGACAAGGAACACTTTACCGCCTTCCTGGTTGAAAAGACTTTTGAGGGCCTGGTGGTTGGTTCAGAAGAAAAGAAGATGGGGATCAAGGGGAGTTCGACCACCCAGATTATCCTGGACAACTGCAAGGTGCCGGTCGGCAACGTCCTCGGCGAAATCGGCAAAGGCCACAAAATAGCCTTCAACGTTCTCAATGTCGGTCGCTTTAAGCTCGGCGCCGGCGTTACCGGTGCCTCCAAGTACGTCTTGAAAGAAGGCCTCAAATATGCCAACGAGCGCAAGCAGTTCGGCCAGACCATCGGTTCCTTCGGCGCCATCCAGGAAAAGATCGCCAACCTGACCGCTGACATTTATGCTTCCGAATCGCTGGTTTACCGCCTGGCCGGCTTGCTCGACGACAAGCTGGCAACCATCGAGAAGGGGGGCGACGACTATTACGTTGAATACCAGAAGGGGATAGAGGACTACTCTGCCGAGTGTGCCATCTCCAAGGTTTTCTGCTCCGACGTTCTGGCGCGCGTGGTCGATGAAGTGGTGCAGATTCACGGTGGCTACGGTTTTGTCAGCGAGTACCCGGCCGAGCGTTTCTATCGTGACGAGCGGATCAACCGCATCTTCGAAGGGACCAACGAGATCAACCGCTTGCTGACCACCGGCATGATCCTGCGCAAAGCGACGAAGGGAGAACTCCCGTTGCAGGCAGAAGCGATGAAAGCCTTCGAGGCGCTGATGACCCCTTCTTTCGAGGAGCTCGATGAGGAAATCCCTTTCATTGCCGAAAAGACATTGCTGAAGAATCTCAAGACCCTCTTTCTGATTCTCGCAGGGACCGGCGTTCAGAAGTTCATGCAGAAGTTACAGGATGAGCAGGAGATCCTGATGGCGGCCGCCGATATAGCCATCCAGATTTTCACGATCGAAAGCGCCGTGCTGCGCGCCGAAAAAATTCTGCCGAAACTCAGCGAAAATCGACAGAAGCATCTCAAGGCGACGGTCAAGGTCTTCACCTTCAACGCCACGGAAGAGGCCGCCAGCGCAGCGAAGAAGGCAGCCTACTACGTCGAGGAGGGTGACAGCCTGATGATGCTCATGTCCGGCGTCCGGCGCTTCACCAAGTACGACGCAAGCGGGCTTCTCGCAGCCAAACGGACGGTCGCCGCCGCTGCCCTCGAGGCGGAGAAATATATTTTCTGAGAAACATGCACCCGATACAACATACCCTTGCCACCCCTTACCCGGTCGGCCCGGTGCATTGCTACAGCATCGAGCTGGCCGGGGAATTGATCCTGTTCGACACTGGCCCGCCAACCGATGACGCGCGTCTCTACCTTCAGCAGGCTTTGCCTCTGGAAAGGCTGAGGCATGTGGTCGTCACCCATTGTCACATTGACCATTACGGTCTGGCGGCGTGGCTGGAACGGGAATACGGGGCGACCATCTACGTCCCCTACAGGGACAGCCTCAAGATCGCCCGCCATGCAGAACGCATGGACATGATGGCGGCGCTGCTGGCCGAGCTCGGCTTCAAGCGCAGTTATCTCGAGCGTTTCCGCAGCGAAATAGACAACGACCAGGTTTTTCCCGAGTTCCCGAAGGCGCACAAGATCATCGAGGAAGAACTGCCGGCGGAGCTGGGGGTCAAGGTCCTGGCCTGCCCCGGACATTCGCAGAGCGACCTGGTTCTGGCCGGACCGGATTGGGCGGTCAGCGGTGATGTGATGTTGCGCGGCATCTTTCAGTCTCCCCTGCTCGACATCGACCTCCTGACCGGCCGGCGTTTCCGCAATTACGAAGCCTACTGCAATAGCCTGCTGAAGCTGGTGACACTGCGCGACAAGCTGGTTCTTCCCGGCCACCGGGAGTCGATCGCGAGCGTCGATGCCAATATCCTCTTTTACGTCAGTAAACTTCTGGAGCGCAGCGTGCGCATTAAGAATCTTGACGCACGACTGTCGGTGGCCGAACTGGTGCCACAGTTGTTCGGTGCCGATTTGGGCCACTCGTTTCTCATCTATCTCAAGGCCTCTGAGTTGGTCTTCATGCATGATTTTCTTGATCAACCGGAGTTGCTGCGTCGATCGTTGGAAACAATCGGATTGTTTGCGCAGGTTGCCGACCAGTTTGACCGGGCCCTGCATGCGGCCTGACGTAGTCTGGAGCCACAGATGAAAGCCTTTTCGCTTCTCCCGGGCCTGCTTTCCAAGGCAGGAACCTCGCCTTTCTACCTCTGGCTGCTCAATCGGCTGCTCGGACGCGTCGTCCCTTTCAACCGGCCGCATGGTTTTTCCATCGATCGCATCGAGGAAAACAAGATCGTGACCCGCGCCCCCTACCGGCGCATCAACCACAACCATATCCGCGGCATTCATGCCTGCGCCATAGCCACCATCGCCGAGTTCTCCTCGGGACTGGCCCTGCTTTCAAAGCTTGATCCGAGCAAATATCGGCTGATCATGGCCCGCCTGGAGATCGACTATCTCTTCCAGGCCCGCCAGGAGATTCTGGCGACCACGACTCTCGATATGCAGCAGGTGGTGCAGCAGCTCATCAAGCCGCTGCAGGAAGCCGATGCCGTCAGCTTTACCCAGGAGACCCAGGTCAGCGACCGACAAGGACACGAGATTGCCAGGGCACGGATTACCTGGCAGATCAAGCCCTGGGCGAAGGTCAAGACCCGGTCAGACTGATAAGAACTTACTGGAATTGCAGGGCAGCTCACCAATACAAGCAACCTGATACGCATCTGTCTCTCTCAAGGAGTGAAACCATGGGTCATCATGTCGGCAGCAAGAGCAGCATTGTTCCCCTGATCGATCGCCTCAACAAATACCCGATCGGCCTGCCTGACAGTGAAAAACTGAGAAAAATTCTCGCCATGCTGTTCGATGAGGAAGAAGCCTTCATCGCCTCGCGCTTTCCCCTGGAAGAGGCGACGCTTGACGAGCTGGCCAAGGCGACCAAAATACCTGCAGTGGAACTGCTCCCGCGGTTGGACAAGATGGCCGACAAGGGGCTGGTGATGGACATCCCTTACGCCGGCAAGACCTATTACCTGCTGTTGCCGGGCCTGATCGGTTTTTTCGAATACAGTTTCATGAAGCATCGCGACGATTTCTCGCAGGACGAGCTGGCCAGGCTGATGCAGGAATACATGTACGAAAACCCGCAAACGGGGATGGCCAAAGAGTTCTTCGGCAACAAGACGCCGATGACCCGTACCCTGGTGAACGAGGAGTACATCCCGGTCAGTTCCGAGGTAACCAGTCACGAAAATGCTCGCAAGATCATCGAGCAGGCCGGTTACGGTGCTGTCGGCATCTGCTTCTGCCGCCACAGGAAGGAGCACCTCGGAGCAACCTGCAGCAAGAGGGCGCCGATGGAAGATACATGCATCTCGCTGGGGTCGGGTGCCCGTTTCCTGGTGCGCCGTGGTTTCGCCAAGGAACAGTCGACCGAGCAGCTGCTGGCGATTCTCGACCGCGCCCGCGGGCTGGGGCTCACCCACATGACCGACAACATCCGGCACAAGCCGTCGTTTATCTGCAACTGCTGCAGCTGCTGCTGTGAACTCATGGCCGGGGTGCAGGCAGGCTTCCATGACGGGGTCGGCAAGACGCCGTTCCTGGCGGAGGTCAACGACGCTCAGTGCAACGGCTGCGGCCTGTGTGTCCCTTCCTGCAATGTGTCATCGATTACGCTCAATGAGATAGAGGCCGGACGTCGCGCCGTCATCGACAAGGCAAGCTGCCTCGGTTGCGGCGTCTGTGTCCCCGTCTGCGCCCGCAAGGCGCTGACGCTGGTCGAACGGGAGAATCGACCGGAGATGCCGGAGAAACGCAAGGATATGATGGTTGCGATACTGAAAGAGAAGGGGAAACTGACCCCTTACGTTCTCAGTGGAGCGAAGAAGAAGTTGACCCGGTTAATGCCAGGGAAAAAGTAGAAGGCCACATCGGATTAAAAGGGCTCAGGACACCAGAAGTATTCTAGGCATTCTGGGTTTTGAGGAGATCACGGATGCGGCCGCGATAATTGACGATGTCGCTGCGCAAGGAAGTGAGGCGGGAGATTTTTTCGTCGACTTTGCCGATATGCAGATCAAGAATTTCCAGCAGCTTCGGTGTAATGTTGTCAAATTCCTGGTTATGGGTATCGAAGTTTTCCGCGAGTTCCTGCATCTCCTTCAGGCCGATGCCAAGTTCCTTGAGCTTGAGGATGAACTTTAGCCGCAGGACATCGTTACGATCATAGCTGCGCGCTCCGCCGCCGAGACGCTTGGAAGGACCCATCAGGCCGATTTCTTCATAATAACGGATCGTGCGTGTGGTGATGCCGAGCTGTTTGGCCAGTTTGCCGATCTGGATCAGGGTTTCTTTGGTTTCTGGCATAGGTTTCCCTTTACGTTAACTTTCTTATACTATTATCACCGTTGTTTCAGTTGGTCAACAGAAGTCAAAGCAAGGAGGAAGAGATGGTCGAAGAGGTGTTTGCAAGTTTGCCGAAGAGCTTTCATCCAGCAGCGGTCACCAAGCCGAAAGTTTACTATTTCTCCATCGGCGAGGTGAAAAAAACCGTGACACTCGGCACCGATGCCGTCAAAATTGAAGATGGCAAGACGGTGGAAGAGGCAGATTGTGTTTGCAAGACCGATGAGGCGTTTTTCCTGAAAATCTGGAATGAGGGGTACCTTCCCGGAATGGCGGATTTTTTAAGCGGCAAGATCAAATCGAACAATCCTGTTGCCCTCAAGGAGTTTCTTGCCGCCTTTGGCAAGGGAAGTTGATTGCGTGCGAGGCATGGAGAGACCTCGCAGGCAAATGAACCCCGACTGAATGAGGATGTCATGCAAGAGGTGAAGCGGTTTTTTTCAGAAGCAGACCTGTTCGCCCGCCATAACGGCATTGAACTTCTCGAGGTCAGGCCTGGCTGGGCAAAAGCCAGCATGAATATCGAGCCGTATCACTTCAACGGGGCCAGAACAGTTCACGGAGGGGCCCTCTTTACCCTGGCTGATTTCGCGTTCGC
>JBFIMV010000068.1:0-8948 GCA_041611575.1 Desulfuromonadales bacterium
AGAGGCCCTCGTCGGAGACGCCGAGCAGGGTCTCGAGCAGGTCGAGATATTCCCGGCAGGTGGCGCTGCGCCCGCGCAAGGGCACCTTGCCTTCGAACTGCGACAGTACGTGGTACAAGTCGTCGCGCTCGACCAGCTGCACGTCGTCGGTGACCAGGTTGCGCCGTATCTGGATGGTGCGCTTCTGCCCTTCAAAGACCAGTGAGGCGGAACAGGTGTTGCGCCCCCAGGGTTTGAAACGTTCCAGTCGATCGGTACCGAAAAGGACGGCGGGGATGGCTTCCGCGAGCGTTGACTTGCCGGCTTCGTTCGGGCCGATCACCAGGTTCATGCCACGACGGAGCTCGAATTGTTCGCCGCGGAATTTGCCGAAACTCTCCAGTTCCACGCTGCGCAGAATCACGGTGTCCCCTCCCCGTCCGTACCGAAGCGCTCCAGAAGAAGCTGCAAAGCATTTTCTATGATGCGACGCCCGGCGCTGTCTGCCTGGCCGGCTTCTTCAATGGCCCTGCGAATCATCAGGCCGCGAACGCTCTCTTCGCGGGCCAGCGTTGCCAGACGCTTGCTTTCCAGCAGACCGCTCATACCTCTCCCCCTTCGAAGAATTCCGGATAATAACAGACATTCTGGTGACAGGCCGCTCCGAACCTCTGGCGATGTGCCGCCACGGCCTGCCGACGGTAAGCATTGAAATCCGGCCGGGCCGAGGCCAGGGCGATGAATTCCCGGGTCATAAGAATGTTACGCACCTTCTGCGCCACAGGCGCGCCCCGTCCGACCAGCTTCAGGCCGTGCACGCCGGACTGCTGCAGGAGCGGAATGGCGCACAGCCCGCAGCCATGCCGGCGGTTGGTCGTTGACCAGCTGTTCTGCCGCTGCATCGCGTCCCTCAGCGAAGATGATGCCTGAGGCACGAGAGGCTGGATGTCGTAGGGTATCTCACAGGGCCATATCCGGTCGGGGCTGCTGTGATGGAAGGTGCACAGGCCTTCCGTATTGGGGCACTTCCCAACCAGGAGGAACGCGTCGCAGCGAACGTCAGGCACCTCGCTGATGATGGCCGCCATGTCGGCAACCGTCAGGTGCCGCGGGAGGACGACGCGCTGCACCCCCTGGCTGGCGAACAGGCGGACGGCACCGGCGTTCCCCAGATGCGCGAGAGTGCTCGCGTGGTACTCCAGGCCGGGGTGACGGCGGCGCAGAAGGCGCAGCAGGCCGAGATCGGCGAGGATCACGCTGTCGATGCCGAGCAGAACCATGCGATCGATATAGTCGAACAACAGAGGAAACTGCGACTCGGTGTAATAGGGCGCATTCAGGGCCAGGGCGAAGGTCCGGCCGCTGGCGTGGGCCAACGCGATGATTTCCGCGAGCTCTTCTGCCGAGCCGATCTGGGCGGCGGCGAAAGTCCGCTGGTTGATGGACGCGGCAAGACTGTAACGGTCCCATTCCGCCGGGACGTACCCGCCGTAGAGCTCATCAGCCCCGGCGGTGATCAGCTGCGCAGCCTCTTTCAGATTGTCCACTGGCGAAATAATCCGCATGCTTCAACCGGTCCCCTGGTGTTTCCAGATATGGTCCCGCCGATAGTCCCACCATGCCGGATCGGCATCGGAAGTCAGGCTTTTGCCGATCAGCAGGAGCGTCAGGGCCGGTCGGCGGTCCGGCGTGTTCAAATTGAAAAAATCCCGGTCGCCGACCCGGCTGACGATTGTATCGAGGGTCGCAACGATCAGCTCCTGGTCAGGGAGCCCGACCCGGTGGGCGAGTGCAATCGGCACGTCCTCGCCATAGCCGGCACGCAGCTGCGCGACCAGGTCGGCGAGTGGAATATTGTTCATGTAAACCAGCAACGTGACGCCGGGTGCTGCCAGGTCGCCCATGGTCGGCGCGTCGGGGGCATCACCCAGCGTGCGGGGCGAGGCCAGGATGGCGCGGCTGCAGACCCCTGGAAGATCGAGGGTTTTTTTCAGCAGCGCCGAAGCGGCATTGGCCGTGCCGACTCCCGGCACGACCAGCGCCCGGTCACCCAGCGCATCGACCAGGGCCTGAAATGGCGAATAAAAAGTCAGGTCCCCCGGCACCAGGAAAGCGACCGGCCCCCGGAGCAACTGCTGTTCGATCCGTTCCAGCAGATCGGCAAAATAGTAATCGAAGGGTACGAAGACTTCTTTACCCGCAAGATGACTGCCGAAGGTCTGTTCATAAAGCGGCGGCACATAGGCGACAGGACATTCGCCGAGCAGGCGTGCAGCCCGGCAGGTCAGCAGTTCCGGATCACCCGGGCCGGCGCCGAGGAAATATACCTGGTTCATTTGGGCACCCCGGTCTGCAAGTGTATCAAAAACTCCCTGTTCCCCTTCGGCCCGAGGACCGGACTTTCGATGACTCCCATCACCTGACAGCCAAGGTGCAGGGCAAGCTCCCTGACCCGGTCGACCACCGCGGCATGCTGCACGGGGTCGCGCACCACGCCGCCTTTGTCGACCTGCCCCCGGCCAACCTCGAACTGCGGTTTGATGAGCGCGATGACTTCGCTGCCGGGGCTCAACAGGGCGAGGGTCTGGGGCAGCACCTTGTCGAGCGAGATGAACGATGCGTCGATCACCGCCAGGTCGGGCCGGGCATCGAGCTGTTCCGGCTGCAACTGGCGGATGTTGGTCCTCTCGAGATTGACCACCCGTTCGTCTTCGCGCAGCTTCCAGGCCAGCTGGCCGTAGCCGACGTCGACCGCGAAGACCCTGGCCACACCGTTCTGCAACAGACAGTCGGTGAAACCACCGGTCGAGGCGCCGACGTCGATCGCCGTGCGACCTGCGACATTGACATTGAACGCTGTCAGGGCTTCGGCCAATTTCAAACCGCCGCGGGAGACATAGGGAATATCATCGCCCTTGAGACGGATTTCGGCTTGCGGATCGATCGGCGTGCCGACCTTGTCGACAACCCGGTCATCAACTACGACACGGCCTGCCAGGATCAGGGCCCTGGCCCGTTCTCGGGAACCGGCCAGTTGCCGGGACACCAATAGCTTATCGAGACGTTCCTTGACGGACATCGGTTCTTTTCAGCCGGCCGGTTGAAACCGTCAAAAAGCCGCCATCAGTCGCCCGGCAGGCGCAGAGGCGGCTGGCTCCTGACAGCGCTCGAGAAACAATCCGAAAATCCGCGCCAGCCAGTCGACCTCTTCGACCAGGGCGTGCCCCGCCGGCAGGAGATGCAGCATGGCCCGATGCCTGCGGGCGAAGTCGATGACCTGGTCGCCGGGGACGACGTCATCGTCCCAACCATGTACGATCGCTATTTCTCGCGCATCAGGTTGCGGCGCGGCCACAGCGTAGCCCGGCATGCCGATCGCCGGAGCCATCAGGAACAGGCCGACCGGTCGGATCGTTGCGGAAGCGACCGCGGCGACGTAACCGCCCATGCTCGAGCCGACCAGGACCAGCGGCCCGTCGATGGTCGAGGCCACGCTGAGCAGCCGGTCGACCCGTTCGTCGGGATCAAGCGTGTCGCTGTCGTCGCGGCTGATCACCAGGCCGTTGCGATTTTCGACGATGCGGGCCAGGGCCCTGATCTTCAGCCCCCAGGGTCCGCTATCGCGGCCGTGGGAGAATATGACGGTCAAATGCTGCATTTGATACCCCGGAAAATATTTGCGGACTATAACATGGAACGGCGGCGAATCCCAATGCCAACCGGTGATTCATGACAAAATTCCCCGGAACTGCAACCAAAAAGCAAGGTCAACACATTTCACCGCAAAGGCGTCAAGAACCAAGAAAGACGCAAAGGAAAACATTCCTGTCCCTTGCCTGTTTATGCTCCATGCTTCACGATTTTTCACTCTCTGCATCTTGGCGTTGAAAAGGTGAGAGCCTTTCGTTTTAAATCCATATCTGTATGACGCGGCCGGAGGGTTCCGAAAAGTTACCGGGCGCGCAGGGACAGCAGCAGTGTCGTACCCCGATAGAGCAGGAGTCGATCGTCGAAGGCCAGCAGCGTGTCGGCTTGTTCGAGAGCGTCCAGCAAAGCCATCTCGTACTCCATTTCGGGACCGGCAAGCACGGTTACGGCCTGTGTCTCGTACTGGAATCCGATCGATCCCCGACGTTGATAACGCCCGAAAAAATTGTTGACCCCGGCGAAACCGAGTACCGCGCCTTCCTGCACGTCGAACTGCAGGTAAACGGGTTCTCCACCCTGTGGTTCGGCGGACTTCTGAATGCCGGCCAGGTAAACCGGGTGGTATTGCCTTTTGACGAGCGGTTCGTGTGGAACGGCACGCACAAAACCCGGGTCGGTTTCAGCCGTCGTCGGGACCAGGCGCAGCTTCGCGCCGTCCCTTCGCGGCTGAAAGGCCCAGCGCTCAGGCTCACCCCCCTCGACGTCCTGAACACCGAGCACCAGCAGGTTGTCCTCGAGCGACCACGAGCCTCCGGCCATTGCATTGTCGCCGATCAGCAGCAAATGGCCATCCCCGCCAACGTAGAAGCCATCGATCTGTCGACCGGCCAAGGTCCCCAGCCAAAGGTGACCGGTGACGTCATGAGGTTGAAGAGGTACCTTTTCAACACAGCCTGCCAGCAGAACAAGCGACAGGCAGAATACCAGACCGATCGCAGACGCTCTCCGGGGCACGTCAGAAACAAATTTCATCGACAACAGCCTTTCCGAAAATATTGCGGCCGCATTATGCCACGGAACAGAGAAGAGATGAAGGCTCAACGGCGCCGACCTTCCATCCGGAACTCCGACAACAGGAATGTGGCTAGCCTCTCCGACCAGTATGGACCGCCTTCCGCCCAAGTGGAAAATCCGCAATGACCACCATGCTCGGGCGCGACCAGACGGATGTATCTCCCTCCCTGCGGGAAACAGTTGGGACCGAGGAACGGATCGTTCCTGGCATTGACGATCCATGACGGCACGCAAACCCGCTCGAGGTAGCGCAAACTGCTGCATTCTTCCCAGTAATGCCGGGCACTTGCGAAACCGTGCAGCGGAGCGGTATACCGGTCGTCGAAATCCGTAAAGTTGCGCAGATCACGGTACCCTTCAAGCGGAAACAGGTCAGGGAAGCGACGGGCCTGACGCCGGACCTTGCGGCCCATCAAATACAGGAAACGTTTCATGTAAAGTGTGTTGCCAGGCTCAGCGAGGCGCACGGAGCTTTCGGCAAGATCACACGGCACGGAAAAGACCACGGCCGCGCGGACCTCACCGGGAACCCGGTCCGCATCGCGCCCGAGGTAGACCAGGGTGAGGTTGCCGCCCATGCTGAAACCGATCAGGACGACGTTGCGATAGGATCCTGACGCCAGGGCATGACGCACGACCTCGTCGAGGTCGCCGGTTGAACCGTTGTGTGTGAAGCGCGGTTGAACATTGGCCTCTCCGCCGCAGCCACGAAAGTTCCAGGCCAGCACATCCCATCCGCAGGCGGCCATGGCGTTTGCCATGCCAACCACATAATGGCGGCGCGAATCACCTTCAAGCCCGTGGGACAGGATCGCCAGATCGGCACAGCCTGTCTGCAGCCAGTCAAGATCGAGAAAATCGCCATCAGGCGTGGCGATGCGCTCGCGACGATAAAGCGGCGCAACAACCTTTCTGAACAGCGATGGCCAGATGGTTTCGAGGTGAGCATTGAAGAGCGGCCAGGGGCGCCGATAGGCCGGGATCTCAGGCATGGACGCACTCTGAAAACAATTCGCCACCATCATTATCGCTATCGTGCAGTGCCGCCCGATCCAGGACGATCAGGGGAAGAGGGTCATACGCGACTGAATTCATGCTGTTATAACGGAAAATATCAGAAAGCATAGCAATCATAGAGGCCGCTTGCTATCTGCAAGGACTGAGGTAAATTTGCACTGTGATCAGATCTCGTGCGATTGGTGGAGGCGGAGACAAACTATGGTTGAATATGCCGTACTTATCAGCAATTCCATTGGCGATAGAATACTCGGCATCTACCAGGATGTGTTCAACTTCTTCGGCAGCCGCCCCGTCTACTGGTATGTCATTGCCGCGGCGATCCTCTTCCTGATCTATCTGGTGCTTTTCCGCAAATCCTGATCGTCAGCTCTTGTGTTTTTGAACGCCGGCAGCCCTGTTCGCCGGCTTGCCGCGTTTCGGTGGCGCCTGCTTCTGCGGCCGCGCAATGCTGACGGTGATCTGGCGGTTGATCAGGTAGGCCTCATCGAGCAGGCTGACAGCCTCCCTGGCTTCTTTTTCCGTCGACATCCTGACGTAGCCGCACCCCTTGGAGAGTCCGGTCTTCTGATCGGTGATCAGGTGAATCGAGGTGACCCTGCCCGCCACCGCGAACAGATTGCTGACGTCGGCTTCCGTCGCTTCGAAAGGGAGATTGCCGACATAGAGTTCCTTGCTCATGTTCTGTCCGTCTCTTTCTGTACCGGCAGCCCATTGCGGCGCCAGGCACTCATGTGTCCTTCGAGAAATTCCGTGTTGCGGTAGCCCCGCCAGGCGAGAAAATTCATGGCCAGCACGGCACGTGGACCATGTTCGCAAGTGATCACCATGGCCTCTTCCCGATTGACCGGGAGCGCTGCCCGACCGCTCAGGATGCTGGACAGGGGGGTATGCACCGCCCCGGGGATATGGCCTGAGGCATACTCCCTGCTGCTGCGGACATCGCAGATGAATGGCGGCCAGGCCTGTTGAATGCGCGTGACGAGTTGATCTGCGGTCATGGCTTCGCCTCCTCTGACACGGCATCCTCCGGCGTCTCAAGGCTGACCCGTCCAAGCAGACCGGCCCGCAGCTCACGCAGCAGGAGCTCCGAGGTCCGCTGTACATCGACTACGCCGCCAGCGGTCAGGCAGCCGCGCCGCCGGCCGATCTCGTCAAGCAGGGTGTCGGTATCTCCCGGCAAGGCATCAAAGGCGTAACGCTGGGAGAGCTGTCCGGCGTAGCGTTCCATCAGGAAGCCGGCAGCAAACCGCGCGACTTCATGGTAATCCATCCCCCCCTCGCCGATCGCCCCGCTGGCGGCCAGACGCAGTGCCCCCTGCTGATTGCGGATGTCCGGCCAGAGCAGACCCGGCGTATCGGAGAGGTGGATGCCGTTGCGCAGATCGATCTGCTGCGGACAGGTGGTGATCGCCGGGCGGTCGCCGACGCGCGCCATCTTCCTGCCGGCCAGGGTGTTGATCAGCGTCGACTTGCCGACGTTCGGAATGCCGACCACCATGACCCTCAGGGTCTTGCCGGGAATCCCGCGGTGCGGCACCAGGCTGCGGCAGAGTCGCGGAATCTTCCCGGCGGCCGAGCGCTGCCGCGCTTCCAGCGGCAGGGCCCGGACACCCTGCTGCCGCTCGAAGTGCCGCACCCATTCCCTGGTCACGGCCGGATCAGCAAGGTCGCTCTTGTTCAGCACCTTGATGCAGGGCTTGACGCCGCGCAGTTTCGTCAGCATCGGGTTGGCGCTGGCGGCCGGCAGGCGTGCATCGAGCACCTCGATCACCAGGTCGATCCGCGGCATGACCTCGGCGATCTGCCGCTTGGCCTTGGCCATATGTCCCGGGTACCACTCAATCGTCATTCACCGACCCCTGTCTGCTTCGCATTGCATAAACAACAGATTAATAAGACTTGCGGAAGAGCGTCTTGTGACACTTCGGGCACGGCGGGATGCGCGTCGTTTTGGTCATGTGCATCTCGGCCGAGCAGCCCTTGCAGGTCAGGGTTCCAGGACTTGTGATCTCACCGGTCTTGTACTCGAGGGACTTCTCGGAGCGCTCGGCGAACTCGGCGAGCGTCCCGGCGGCGCTGCCCAGGATCCGCGAAAACGTGCTCTGCGCACCCGCTGCCAACCTTTGGGGGTCGACCGCCTTTTTCACCGTCTCGCCGGCCTTGCGCGCCGTCTCCATGAGGTCGCGCCTTACATATTCGCCGACCCGGTCCGCATGTTCACGGGAAAATTCGCCAGCGGCGGAGAGCTCTTCCTTGGCTTTCTTCAGCGCCTCCTCGAACGTCTTTTTTCCCTCTTCCAACAGGTCTGCCGTGCGGGCAGCGAGTTTTTCGTACAATCCGACCTCTTCCTGGCCGCTTTCCTGTTCCTTGTCTACCGTCATCGCATTACCTCCCCAAGATGTCAGCTTTACAGGCTCATTCGCCACTGCAATCAGATTACCACAGGGCAGGCCCGTTATGACCCTGTAATCCGCACCGGATGTGATATGTCTCTGCCATGTACAGCTTTTTTCCTCAAGAGAAAATAACATTTTTTTTGAAGTAAACATCACAAAGTGCGAGAATAACGCGCAACCCGAGCCAACGACCCGCGCCCCGACAGGAGGACCTCATGCAGAATCGCTACATCATGACAGCTTTCGGCAAGGACCGGCCCGGCATCGTCGCCGACGTCACCGAGATACTTTACGTCCAGGGGTGCAACCTCGAGGACACCAGCATGTCCCTGCTGGCAGACGAGTTCACCCTGAACCTGCTCTTCTCTTCACCCAGGGGCGATCTGCAGGAAACGCTGAGGGAACCATGTCGCCTGCTTGAGCAGGACAAAGGCGTCTCCTCCTTCATCCGGCCGATCGCTGAACGCCGTCCTGTACAGTCGACCGGCCTTGCTGCGCATACACTCCATGTCGAGGGGATGGATCAGGCAGGCATCGTCTTCAAGGTGAGTCGTTTTCTGGCAGATCGTCAAGTGAACATCATCGACCTCAAGTCGACCGTCAAGCCGACACCCGAGAGCGGCAGCAGTGTCTACCTCATGGACATACTCATCCAGCTGCCGCACGGCATGGGCATGGCGCAGGTTGAACAGGAACTGTCCGGCGTCGCCGACGAACTGAACGTCGAAATCACCATCGGTCGCTAGCGCGAAACATCACCGGACGCACGGGAGCCCGCCCCGGCGGGCAAAGCGCAATTTCTCTGCTAGACTTCCCTTGGAGCCGGATTCC
>JBFIMV010000069.1:0-8888 GCA_041611575.1 Desulfuromonadales bacterium
GGAACTCATCGAGCATCGCTTCGCGCTGCGGTCGCGGAATCTCGAGATCGTCACAACGCTGCTTGAAGGCCCGCGTGAAGATCTCCAGATGGTCCCCGGCGAGGATCATTTCGCGGGCCGGGGCCAGGTCGAGACGCATCAGGTGATGGTCCGCAGAGCGCTGGCTGGCGGCATCGAAGCTGCGGATCTCCTCGAGCTCGTCACCGAAAAAGGCCAGCCGGACAGGGTTTTCGAGCATGGGTGGGAAGAGGTCGATCAAATCGCCACGTACGGCGTAACTGCCCCGATCTTCCACCAGGGAAACTCTCTGGTAACCGAGTGCCGCCAGCCCCCGGACCAGGTCCTCACGGGCATATTCCCTGCCGACCTCAAGCTGCAGGCTCAACGAGGAGAGGACGGCCTTGGGGAGAACCTTCTGCTGGATCGCGCGGACGGTCGTTATCAGCGCACGGCCGCGGCCGCTGCTCAAAGAAGCGAGGGTCGACAGCCGGGTCGCTTCGATTTCCGGGTGGGGGCTTAACGGGGAGTAGGGCTCGGTTTCCCAGTGGGGGAAGAACAGGATGTCGCTCGGGCGCCCGTGGTAAAAGGAGAGCGCCCGGTGAAAACGCTGCGCGGCCGCCAGGTCCGGCGCCAGGATCAGCAAACAGGGACTTGCGCCGGTCGCGAGGAGTTCGGCCACCAGCCAGGCGCCGCTGCTGCCGCCGAGGCCGAGCGCTTCGATGCGGCCGGCCCGGTCGGCGGCAACGGCCTTTGCCAGAGCGGAAAGGCTCACGAGCTGGTGCGTCGGTTCTGTCGGTGTGGACATGCCGGTTTCTATGGTCGCCTCCCGGCCGCCGGGATCAGTGGCCGCTTAATCGCGAGGGATAGCCAGCATGCGGTCGAGAGTTATCCGGGCACGAACGCGCACATCTTCCGGGACCGTTACGCGCGGGGTCATCGTCTGCAATGACCGGAGGACGTCTTCAAGGGACGTCAACTTCATGTTGGGGCAAATTAACCGTGAAGTCGGCAGAATGAATTCCTTGTCCGGGTTCTCCTTGCGCAGGCGGTAGAGGATACCGGCCTCGGTACCGACGATGAACTGCCTGGCCGGGCTTTCCAAGGCATAAGCATACATGCCGCTGGTCGAGCAGATATGGTCGGCCAGCGCGAGGACTTCCGGCGGGCATTCGGGATGCGCCATGAAGACGGCCTCAGGGAACTCGGCCTTGGCGGCCCGGACGTCGTCCACGGTGAGCCGTTCGTGGGTCGGACAATAACCATCCCAGAAGTGACAGGTCTTGTCCACCTGGCTGGCGATGTAGCGCCCCAGGTTGCGGTCGGGGGTGAGGATGACTTCCTTTTCCGGGAGCGAGGCCACCACCTTGACGGCATTGGCGCTGGTGCAGCAGATGTCGCTTTCTGCCTTGACTGCGGCGCTCGAGTTAACGTAGGTCACCACCGGCGCTCCAGGGAACTGCGCCTTCATCGCCCGCAGACCTTCGGCCGTCACCATGTCGGCCATCGGACAGCCGGCATCCAGGCGGGGGAGAAGAACTGTCTTTTCAGGGGCCAGAATCGCGGCGCTTTCCGCCATAAAATGAACCCCGCAGAAGACGATAACCTGCTTATCGGTGCGCGCAGCCTCCATAGAGAGTGCCAGGGAATCGCCGGTGAGATGGGCGAGCTCCTGAATCTCGTCACGCTGGTAGTTGTGTGCCAGGATCAGTGCATCGCACTCGTCCGCCAGGCGGAGAATTTCACTGATGATCTCTTGCTGATTCATGATGCTCAATTTTCCTTATCTGAAAGATGGTCGCATACTAGTGTAAAAACCTTGATATGTCAAACGCTTATCCCTCGTTGCCGCGCGCTTGACAGGGTGCTGTTTTGCCGGTATTCTCAGCACACTTCCCACCTTCATCCCAAGTACTGCGAGTCACTCATGTTCGGTATCGGCTTTCCAGAACTGCTGTTGATCATGGCAATCGCCCTGATCGTCCTTGGCCCGAAGCGCCTTCCCGATATCGCGCGAGCGCTCGGCCGAGGCCTCGCGGAATTCAAACGGGCGACCGAGGAACTGAAACAAACCTTTGCCGAAGAGGCCCGCAGCGATACATTAAAGCGGCCGCCGGGCGCCCCCGGCAAGCTCACTCCGCCCGGTTCGATGCACGAACCCTATCCGCCGGAAGCCAACCCCGAAGAAACCGGTCACGCCGAGAACTCCGCCGCACCGCAGGATGGCGCCCCGGTCCCGCAACCAAAGGCCAAACCCGAGGACACTCCGGATGAGCGATGATCGGATGCCCCTGACCGGGCACCTTGAGGAACTGCGCCGCAAGCTGATTATTTCCGGCGTCTCCTGGCTGGTGGCCTTTCTGGCCTGTTACGCCTACGCCGAGCGACTTTTCAGCCTGATCGCCGACCCGGTGCGCAAAGCGCTCCCAGCCGGAACGAGCCTGGTTTTCATCCAGGCGACCGAGCCTTTTTTTACCTATCTCAAGGTCTCGGCCCTCGCGGGACTGCTCATCTCCCTGCCGATCATTTTCTGGCAGCTCTGGTCGTTCATCGCTCCCGGGCTCTACCAGAACGAAAAACGCTACGTCATCCCCTTTGTCTTTGCCAGCTGTCTGTGTTTCGCCACAGGGGCTTTTTTCGGCTTCCGGTTCGTCTTTCCCATGGCCTTCAAGGTGCTGATCGAATTCGGCACCGGGACGGGCGAACTGAACGCCATGCTGTCGATGGGCTCCTACCTGTCGCTTTCCAGCAAGCTGCTGCTCGCCTTCGGCCTGGTCTTCGAGCTGCCGGTGGTCATCTTCTTTCTGGCCCGCATGGGGGTTGTCGACCACACCATGCTGGCCCGCAATCGCAAGTTTGCCCTGCTTGCCGCCTTCGTCGTCGGTGCGGTACTCACCCCGCCGGACGTTTTTTCGCAAACGGCATTGGCGCTGCCGTTCGTCATCCTTTATGAAATCGGCATTCTGGTCGCCCGCCTGTTCGGCAAGCGCCGCCCGACTGAAGAGCCGGCTACCGCGGAGAACGGTTCAACAGACCCCTGAACCTTGCCTTCGGCGCCCCTCAGGCTGCAAGACAGCAGCAGGCCCGGACATTTTGTTCCGGGCCCCCTGTCTCACTTCCACGCAACCGATTATTTCTTCTGCTGCAACTCGCCATCGATCATGGTCCGGAAGCCTTCCAGGCTGCGGTCCTTGACCAGCTTGCCGTTGACGAAGACGGTCGGCGTGCCACGGATGCCGACCTGGGTTCCAAGCTGCATGTCGGCGGCGACTTCCTGAGCGAGGGCCGGATTCTGTATGTCGCGATCGAAGCGCGACAGGTCAAGACCGGCCGCTTTCGCCAACTCGCGGATTTTCGCCTCATCGAGCGTATTGTAGTTGGCAAACAGCAGGTCGTGCATTTCCCAGAATTTCCCCTGGTTGCGTGCCGCGATACTCGCCACGGCGGCGGGCCCGGCATGGGCATGCATGCTGAGTGGAAAATGCTTGAAGACCAGCCTGACCCTGCCGGTGTAAATGGCCAGGACCTGCTCGAGAACCGGCACCAGCCGGGCACAGTACGGGCATTGAAAATCATCGAACACCGTGATCGTCACCGGCGCGTTGAGCGCCCCCTTAACGGCAGAACTGCCGACCGGCAGGCTGTGCACCTCGGAAAGCTCAATGACCTGCAGTTCCCTGTCCTTGGATCCAATCAGAAACAACCTTTGTCCATCCGGCGAGATTGCCATGCCGGTAATGGACGGGCCGACCCGGAATTTGTCCAGCGGCTGGCCATCGACGGAAAGAATCTGGACCTCGCCGCCCTCGAGCAGCACAAACACCCGCCCGTCCGCCTGGCTGAAGGCCACATCGAGAGGAGCCTTCGGCAGCGGCTGTTTCTTCAACAGCTGTTTTTCCAGCTCCGCATGCGCCTGGCCTGCCAACAGCACCAGGGAGAGCAGGAGTACCAAGGAACGTTTCAATGTCGCCATTTTGCCATGTCCTCTCTTGAACATTAAAGGTGGGAAGGTCCGGACGGGAAGGGGAGATCGATCACCACAAACACCGTATCCCATTAATAACGCTACCGGGTTTGTGTGTCAATTAAGCCCGATGCCCCGGCTTGACAAGAAGCTCCGTCGCGGGCATAACTGTTACGCCATGACTGTACCAGCCCTTGCCATAAAAAACCTGTCAAAGCATTATGACGGCACCCTTGCGGTCGATAATGTTTCTTTCTCCATTGCGCCGGGCGAGATCTTCGGCCTGCTCGGCCCCAACGGTGCCGGCAAGAGCACGACCATCAACATGATTAGCGGGGTTACCCGCATCGGTTCCGGTCAAATTCAAGTCTTCGGTCATGACAACCAGCGCGACTACCTCATAACCCGGCGCTCGGTCGGTGTCATGCACCAGGAAGTGGTTATCGACAACTTCTTCACCATTGATCAGGCCCTGCGCTTCCATGCCGGTTACTACGGGGTGCGCGACGACGCGGCCTGGCGCGAGCGGTTGATTGAACAGCTCGGGCTCTCCCCCCACTTGCACAAGGTCATGATCAAGCTGTCCGGCGGCCTGAAGCGGCGTTTCATGATCGCCAAGGCGTTGATTCACAAACCACGGCTGTTGATTCTCGATGAGCCGACCGCCGGCGTTGACGTGGAACTGCGCCATACGCTCTGGAACTTTGTCCGGGAAATCAACCAGCAGGGGACGACCATCCTGCTGACCACTCATTACCTGGAAGAGGCTGAGCAGATGTGCGATCGCCTGGCCATCATGCATCATGGCCACCTGATCGCCCTCGAAGCAACCGGCACCCTGTTGCAAGAGCTCGGCACACGCAGCATTCTCGTGCATCTGCACGAGCCTGTCAGTGCACTGCCTGAGAATCTCTGCTGCCAGGGAGCGGAACTCGACGCCACGGGCAAGACACTTCACCTGACCATGTCAGCCAGCCAGTCGACCGGCGAGTTGCTGAAGAATCTTTGTGACCTCGGCCTGGAGGTCGCGGATATCGAGACCAGGAAAGCCAGCCTCGAAGAGGTTTTTCTCCAGTTGACCCAGGCCGGCAAGGTAGCGACATGAAACAACGGCCTGAACCGACATACATCGCCTGGTTGCCCTTCTACACCCTCCTGCAGAAGGAGGTCCGCCGCTTTTTGCGTGTCGCGTCACAGACCCTGGTGACCCCGGTCATCACCGCGTCGCTCTACCTCTTCATCTTCGGCGCGACCCTGGGTGAACGCATCAGCGTCCTCGAAGGGTTCAGCTACGCCCAGTTCGTGATTCCCGGCCTGATCCTGATGGGTGTGATCAACAACTCCTTCTCCAACGTCGCCTCATCGCTCTTCATGTCCCGCTACCTCGGCAACATCGTCGATCTGCTGGTCACACCGGTCACGCCGACCCAGTTCATCATGGCGTACACTCTGGCGGCCATGCTGCGCGGCCTGGCCGTCGGCATGGTCGTCTGGTTGATTTCCACCCTGTTTGCCGGTCTCCCCTGGGCTCATCCCCTGGCGGCCCTGGTCATGGCCTGCCTTGCGAGTTTTCTCTTCGCGCAGTTCGGTATCATCGCGGCCATCCATGCCAACTCCTTTGACGCTCTGTCGATGTACACCAATTTCGTCATTCTGCCTCTGATTTACCTCGGCGGCGTCTTCTACCCGATCTCCATCCTGCCGCCGACCTGGGCCTGGCTCTCGCACCTGAATCCGCTCTTTTATCTGATAGACGGTTTTCGTCATGCACTGCTTGGCGTTGGTGATCTCCCTTTTCTAGCCTCATTCGGGGTTTCCGCCGCTATCACTCTGGTGCTTTTCATCTGGTCCGCCGGACTGATAGCCAGAAGCTACCGGTTGCGCACCTGATTTTCCCTTGCCTTCAACTGAAAAGCCCCGCCATCAACGGCGGGGCTTTATTTATTATGAGGGCCGGTTTGTCGGCAGGGACAACCTTGCGATGTCTCAGCCGTCCATTTGCTGCATGGCTTCAGTCAGCTTGCTCCCCTCGATTTCGTCCTGGGTCATGCTCTGGATAAGAACCTCGGCACCGATGGTCGCGGTATGCCGCACCAGTCTGTCGGCACGATCGCCGTCGTGATTACGGAAGGCCCGGATCATGTTGCGATGCTCCTCGACGGAGATCTCCATGCGCCCGGGCTGCGAGAGCGACGCCAGGCGCAGGCGCTTGAACTTCATGACCAGCTGGTTGATCATTTCGAACAGCTTGTCGTTGCCCGCGGCTTTGATGAACAGTTCATGGAATTCGTTGTGCACGCGAAAGAACGTCTTGACGTCGCCTTCCTTGGCGATCTGGGCAAGCCGTTCGTTGATCGCTTCCAGTCGCTCGATATCCTTCTCGGTCAGCTTGTCCGCGGCCATGCGGGCCGCAAAACCTTCCAGGATGATCTTGATCGCATAAAATTCCTCGATATCGCGAGCGGATAGCGAGGCGACAACCGCGCCCTTGCGAGGGATGACCACCAGGTACCCCTCTGACTCAAGCTGTCGAAAGGCTTCGCGGATCGGCGTCCTGCTGATGCCAAAGCGCTCGGCGAGTTCCGGCTCCGAGACACGCTCTCCCGGTTTCAGGCTCCCCTTGAGAATGGCATCACGAATCGTCTCCAGGATTTTTTCCCGCAGGGTCTGGTGTCTTTCAATCGGTTTTCTGCGCACAGGAAAACTCCGTTTTAAATGATTCCCAAAGATTGTATACAGTATACATTGGTTGTCAAGGTTTTTCTGGTATACGTTTCACGCTAAGCAGCCTAACTGCTTGCCTTTTGGTCGTTCCATGACTATCATCGATTAATCATCAAAGGATATTTATGAATCCTGTACGCAACCTGCGTTTTTCTCTCATATCGCTCATTATTAGTCTCCCCCTTGTCGCCTTGGCTCGCTCCGCAAGAGACGACCGCATCCTCTTTGAGCCTCTAGACATGACGGAGATCCACAGCGGTCTTGTTCTCAGACCTCACGGCATAACTTTTTTGATCAACCGGCCTGAACCCCAGACGAGGGCGGCCTATGCATTCTGAACGCCTCGGAGCACATCTCCCCTGGCGGGAGGTGGACATCTTCCTCGACAAAATCCTTGAGCTGGGACTGGTTCCCGAGATAGCCGTCAAGGGTCCTGAGCTCGACGCTCTCGATTACGAGCGCATTGCCCGCGTTAGGCGCGCACTCGACGCCGCGGCCCTGCGCCCGACCGTACACGCCCCCTTCTTCGACCTGAACCCGGGTGCGCTCGATCCGCTGATTCGCCAGGCCTCGGCGCAACGTCTCACCGCCACCCTGCGTTTCGCCCAACAGTTGAACGCGCACTTGATGGTCATCCATCCCGGTTATGACAAATGGCGGTACCCGAACCTCGCCGAAACCTGGGGGGACCTTGCGGCCGAGTTCTTTGCGTCGCTGGTGCCGCAAGCTGCCGCCAGTGATTGCCGCCTGGCGCTGGAAAATATCTACGAGGAGTCACCGGCGACCCTGGTGCGCCTGGTCGAAACACTTGACTCGGAATGGTTCGGCCATTGCTTTGACACGGGCCACTGGCACCTGTTCGGCCGCATCGGCATGACGGAATGGCTTGCCGCCATCGTCCCGCGCCTGCTGCATCTCCATCTGCATGACAATCATGGCTCGGCAGATGAGCACCTGCCGGTCGGCGCCGGAGTGATCGATTTCGCACCCCTGAGAGACGCCCTCGGCAAGCTGCCACACAAGCCGAGCATGACTCTTGAAGCGCATTCTGCAGAACACTTGGTGCGTTCACAGCAAGAAGTCTCTGCCTGGGGTGTCACAACGTAAAAAGGCGCCTCAACAGAGGCGCCTTTTTCCTACCTGACCCTTGGTAAAGGGTTTAATGCAGTTTTCTGCTGGCAACCTGGACGCGAATCAGCGCGCGTTCGAGAGCCGCTTCCATGATCTTGAAGTTCTTGTCCTCTTCGGACAGCGTCTTGAGGGCCTGCTCGGCACGGCCAAGGGCCGCCTTTGCCCGCTCGAGGTCGATCTGGTCGGCAGGTTCCGCGGTTTCCACCAGCACCGTCACGACATTGTTTTCAACCTCCACATACCCCCAGTTGACGGCTACATGATAGGCCTGATTGCCCTTTTTATAAGTCAGCTCACCAACCTTGAGGGTTGTGAGCAGGGGCGTATGGTCAGGGAGCACACCGAACTCACCGATCACGCCGGGTGCGGTCACTTCATCGACCTCTTCCGACAGAACGCGTTTGTAGGGGGTGACCAGTTCCAGTCTGAGCTTGTCTGCCATGCCTCGTTATCCTTCTGTGCCGGAATCGCCGCTTAGGCGGCGAGTTGCTTGGCTTTCTCCAGGGCTTCTTCGATGGTCCCCACCAGGTAGAAGGCCTGCTCCGGGATGTCATCGTACTTGCCGTCGACCAGATCGCGGAACCCCTTGATGGTGTCCTTTAGTTCCACGTACTTGCCGGGGCTTCCGGTGAACGTCTCGGCGACGAAGAACGGCTGGGAGAGGAAACGCTGAATCTTGCGGGCGCGGGCCACGGTCAGCTTGTCATCTTCGGAGAGTTCGTCCATACCGAGAATGGCGATGATGTCCTGCAGGTCCTTGTAGCGCTGCAGGACGTACTGAACGTCACGGGCGCACTTGTAATGCTCTTCACCGACGACCTGGGGGTCAAGGATGCGGCTGGTGGAGTCGAGCGGGTCGACCGCGGGATAGATGCCGAGCTCGGCGATCTGACGGGAAAGAACGGTCGTCGCATCGAGGTGGGCAAAGGCGGTTGCCGGCGCGGGGTCGGTCAGGTCGTCGGCGGGGACGTAGATAGCCTGGACCGAGGTGATCGAGCCCTTGCTGGTGGTCGTGATGCGCTCCTGCAGCTCGCCCATTTCCGTGGCCAGGGTCGGCTGATAACCGACGGCC
>JBFIMV010000070.1:0-8840 GCA_041611575.1 Desulfuromonadales bacterium
CGACGGCATCAGCCGGGCGACACCGCTGAGCCGTGCCGCGGAAGGCGGAGTGCAGGCGGTTGCCGAAGCGACCCGCTGGTCCGATGCCTTTTTCGGCTTTATCCCCGGATCGATGGGAGAGACTTCAACCCTGGCCTGCCTGTTCGGTGCCACGGTCCTGATCCTCACCGGCATCGGCTCATGGCGCATCATGCTCTCCGGACTGGCCAGTGTGGTGGCCTTCTCCTCGATGTTCCTGTTGATCGGCAGCAGCACCAACCCGATGTTCGGGCTGGGTCCGCACTGGCACCTGGTGCTGGGCGGCCTGGCGTTCGGCCTGGTGTTCATGGCCACCGACCCGGTGTCCGGGGCCATGACCGAAGAGGGACAATGGCTCTATGGCTTTCTCATCGGCGCGATGTGCATCATGATCCGGGTTGTCAACCCGGCCTTCCCGGAGGGGATGATGCTGGCGATCCTGTTCGGCAATGTCTTTGCGCCGCTGATCGATCAGCTGGTGCTGAAGTTCCACGTCAAGAGGAGGCTGCGGCATGTCCAGGGATAGCACCGCAAAAATCCTGACCGTCGCTTTTCTGCTTTGCGTGGTCTGTTCCATTCTGGTGTCGGCGGCCGCCGTGGGTCTGAGCGAGCGCCAGGAACGCAACAAGGCTGCGGAGAAAAAGAGGAACATCCTGGTGGCGGCCGGTCTTTATGATGAAAACGTGCCGCTGGATGAGCAGTTCAGCAAGATACAGCCACGCATTGTCGACCTGCAGAGCGGCGAGTTCTCACAGGATTTCGATCTGGCCGGTTTCGACAGCCGTGCCGCGGCGCGTGAGCCGGAAACGCGGTTCGTCATCCCCGAAGGACAGGACCTGGCGGGCATCAAGGCGCATTCCCGCTACCAGGAAGTCTACCTGGTCACGGAGAACGACACGTTGCAGCAGGTTGTCCTGCCGGTGTACGGCAAGGGCCTGTGGTCGACGATGTACGGCTTTATCTCCCTCGATGCCGACATGACGACCGTCAAAGGGTTCGCCTTTTACCAGCACGGCGAAACCCCCGGTCTCGGCGGCGAGATTGACAACCCGGCCTGGAAAGGCCAGTGGCCCGGCAAGCGCATTTACGACGATGCCGGCAACACCCGCATCGATGTGCTCAAGGGCATGGTGGACCGGGACTCGGAAGACGCCATATACCAGGTCGACGGGCTGTCCGGGGCGACCCTGACGGCGCGCGGTGTCGGCAACCTGCTCAAGTACTGGATGGGGAAGAACGGTTACAAGCCGTTGCTGGCCAGGCTGGAGAAGGAAGGAGTGAAACCATGAGCGGAGCCAGAGATGTTTTACTCGACCCTATTTTCAACAAGAACCCGATCGGGTTGCAGATACTGGGCATCTGCTCTGCCCTGGCGGTCACCTCCAAGCTGGAGACCGTTGTGGTCATGTCTCTGGCGGTCATCTTCGTCATTATCGGCTCCAACGTCTCGGTCAGCCTGATTCGCGGGCAGATCCCCAGCAGCATCCGCATCATTGTGCAGATCACGATTATCGCGACCCTGGTCATCATCGTTGACCAGTTTCTCAAGGCTTACGCGTTCAGTATCAGCAAGCAACTCTCGGTGTTCGTCGGCCTGATCATCACCAACTGCATCGTCCTCGGCCGCGCCGAGGGGTTCGCCATGAAGAACCCGCCCGGGCTCAGCTTCCTCGACGGCCTCGGCAACGGCATAGGCTACAGTATCGTGCTGCTGCTGGTGGCTTTCTGCCGTGAGCTGTTCGGCGCCGGCAAGTTGCTGGGGATGACGATCCTGCCGACGACCAGCGAGGGTGGCTGGTATCTGCCCAACGGTCTGATGCAGCTGCCGCCGAGCGCATTCTTTATCATCGGCCTGCTCATCTGGGTGCTGCGTACGTGGAAAACCGACCAGGTTGAAAAGGAGAACTAAATGCTCGAGCATTATCTGAGTCTCCTGATCAAATCGATCTTCATTGAAAACATGGCGCTCGCCTTCTTCCTCGGCATGTGCACCTTCCTGGCGGTGTCGAAGAAGGTCGACACGGCCATGGGGCTCGGTGTCGCCGTGGTTGTGGTCCAGACGATTACGGTGCCTGCCAACAACCTGATCTACCAGTTCCTCCTCAAGGAGGGTGCCCTCTCCTGGCTGGGCATGTCCGACACCGACCTGACCTTTATCGGCCTGATCTGTTATATCGGCCTGATCGCCGCAATCATCCAGGTACTCGAGATGGTTCTCGACCGCTACGTTCCGGCGCTTTACAACTCACTGGGGATCTTCCTGCCGCTGATCACCGTGAACTGCGCCATACTCGGCGGCTCGCTGTTCATGGTCGAGCGCGACTACGACTTCGCGGAAAGCGTCGTTTTCGGCTTCGGCAGCGGCGCCGGCTGGGCCCTGGCGATCGTCGCCCTGGCCGGTATCCGTGAGAAGATGAAATACGCCGATGTTCCGGCCGGCCTCCGTGGTCTTGGCATCACCTTCATGATCGCGGGGCTTATGGCCATGGCGTTCATGGCGTTTTCCGGCATCCAACTCTAAACGGGATAGATGATGATTGAGATAGGCCTGGGCGTACTGATTTTCACCGGCATCGTCATGCTGCTGGTCGTTTTTATCCTGATCGCAAGGTCCTGGCTGATCCCGTCCGGCGAGATCAAGCTCAACATCAACAAGAATAAAGAGAAGAGCCTGACTGTTGAACCGGGCGGAAAGCTGCTCAACGTCCTCGGCAACCACGATATCTTCATCCCTTCGGCATGCGGCGGCGGCGGGACCTGCGGTCAGTGCCGGGTCAAGGTCATTGCGGGCGGAGGCGACCTCCTGCCGACCGAGACCGCACATATCACCAAGCGCGACGCCAAGGAAGGCTATCGGCTGTCCTGCCAGCTCAGCGTCAAGCAGGACCTGGACCTGGAATTGCCGGCCGAAATATTTTCCATCAGGAAATGGCAATGCAGGGTCCGCTCCAACGAAAGCTGCTCAACCTTCATCAAGGAGCTGGTACTGGAATTGCCGGAAGGCGAAGACCTGGATTTCCGCGCCGGAGGCTATATCCAGATCGATGCCCCGCCGCATGTCGTGGAATACAAAACCATGGAGATCGCCAAGGAGTACCGGGGAGATTGGGACAAATACAACCTCTGGCAGTACCGCTCCGAAGTCGATGAACCGATCATGCGGGCCTACTCGATGGCCAACTACCCGGATGAAAAAGGCATCATCATGCTCAACGTGCGCGTCTGCCCGCCACCGCCGGCCGTCCCCGAAGCGCCCCCCGGGCAGATGTCGTCCTTCATTTTCAATCTGAAGCCGGGTGACACCGTGATGATTTCCGGTCCGTATGGCGAGTTTTTCGCCAAGGACACCGATGCCGAGATGGTCTTTATCGGCGGCGGGGCCGGCATGGCGCCGATGCGTTCCCATATCTACGACCAGCTCAAGCGACTCCACTCAAAGCGGAAGATCTCCTTCTGGTACGGCGCCCGCAGCCTGCGCGAGGCATTCTACGTCGAGGAGTTCAACGAGCTGGCGGAGAAATTCGACAACTTCAGCTGGAAGCTGGTGTTGTCAGACCCCCTGCCGGAAGACAACTGGACCGGCCCCAAGGGCTTTGTGCACCAGTACCTTTACGACAACTACCTGGCCGATCACCCGGCGCCGGAAGATTGCGAGTATTACATGTGCGGCCCGCCGATGATGAACAAGGCGGCCACAGAGATGCTTTACAACCTGGGTGTCGAATATGAAAACATTATGTTTGACGATTTCGGCATCTGACGGGAGCTGACCATGCGCTATGAACAGACACGAGCCATCCTGCAGCACCTGGCCCCGGATTATCACCGCACGGTCGCCGCTTATTTCCAGGATATGGCCAATGGCGACGTTTCACCGCGGGTCCGCCTGATGCTCGAATACCTGATCGATCACGAACTGCACCGGGCCCTGGCGCTGGGGGAGTTCTGCAGCGATGCGTCCCACCACGTCCTCGAACACTGGTTCAAGGGGGTGGAAATCCGTTTTCCCGATGCCCGGCTGGACACGCTCGACGACGCGGCCAGGACCGATCTTGACCAGCTGGTCAAGGCAGCGGTCTGTTATAAGCGCAACCTGATCAACTATTTTGCCCACTTGTTGGAACACAGCACCGATGAGGAACTCACCAACCTCATACAGACCTTGAAATACCAGGAAGAGAAGGCCATGAAACGCATGATTCGCCACTCGCAGGGGCTGGCCGATCTTTGATGATCTGTCCGTTTGCCGGTGAATACCTGGTGTCATGGTTGTGCGTGCAGAGGGAGGAGCGTTACTATGAAGGGACAACGGTGATTTGTCGTCCCTGGCGAGGTCATGCATGAACGTCTATGCCCTTTCTCTCATTCTGTTTCTGCTCGCGTTTGCCGGCCTGGCAGCCGGTCTGTTGTTGAAACGCAAAGGTTTGCGTGGTGGCTGCCGCCCCGGACCGGACGAACGGCATGATTGCCAATGCCATTCGGGGAAAGCTCCCGGGGGGAAGTGCTGAGATAGGAAAATCGAGAACTCCGACTCGATTCAGGCGGGTTCTCCTGTCCATGAAGTACAGCGAAACGCGATGACCGAAGGTCGACGCCACGTCCGGTGCCTTGCGCGGCCCCCTTTTTATTTCCTGAGCATTCTGTCCCTCCTGATTTGCCATCCGTTGCCGGCAGAGCAATCTGGCATCCTCCCTGCACATAACATCGCTATGTCGCTGGCAGCAACAGCCCCAGGCGACACCTCTCTGTTGAAATGGTGGTCAGTTGTTGTTGTAACTGTCTGAAATGGATGATTTTATTTTTTATTGGGTCTGTCGGGGCACCAGTGGCTCGTGGTTCTGTCTGCAGGCAGTCTGCCAATAAATGAGGCAGTCGAATCATAATTCTTGATGCAGGCCCGGTGTGCTCCTCTTCTGCCCGTGGGAACAAAAATATGTATCCGACGTCCATGAATCGCTGCAATCTGCCTCCCTGGGCCATTGCATCGAGACATTACAACCGTCATCCCCAGGCCCTCGAAATCCAGGGTGTTCGCCACAGCGGTCAGCCCCTGTTTGCGAAACTGGATGCGCTGGATGACGCCGAGGGTCGCGGTGCCCTGTTCCACGATTTCATGGATGTGCGTTTCCAGTTGCACCAGTGGCAACGCGAGGAGACGCCGAACAGTCGCCGCAGCCTGAAGAACAGTTACCTGCGCTTTCTGCGCGGCTGGCTGTTCGACAGCAACTCCGTCGAGGGCGCGGTCCTCAAGGGGTGGGTCGAGTCGCGGCTCGGGCTGCCGCCGATCTACCATCATGAGCCGATCGGCGATGTGCACTCGCAGGCCTATTTCCGCTACACGGTCGACCGCATGAAGGGGTCGCAACGCACCAGTGCCATCCTGCCGCAGTTTGATCTGCTCTATGCTTTTGTCCAGTATGAACTGGCGCGGCGATTGCCCGGGAAGACCCACCTTGTGCTCTATCGCGGCATCCATGATTTTGCTGAGCATCAGGTTGTCGAGACCCTCGACAAAAACCGCTACCTGCTGCGGCTGAACAATCTGAACTCCTTCACCGACGACTTCGAGCGGGCATGGGAGTTCGGCAGCCGCGTGCTCGAAACGCAGGTGCCGCTGACCAAGGTGTTCTTCATGGGGGGGCTGTTGCCGAAGTCGCTGTTCAAGGGGGAGGGGGAAGTCCTGGTGATCGGTGGCGAGTACGAAGTCAAGGTGCTGACCGGGGGATGACATGAGGGTGTATGGCCGAGGATGAGAGTGACGTCATGGATCGCGCCCGCGCAGCCTACCTGGGGCTGGCGATCGGCGATGCCCTGGGAGCGACCACCGAGTTCATGACGCCGGGAGAGATCAGGGCGACCTACAGGGTGCATCGCAAGATCATCGGCGGCGGCTGGCTGTATCTCAAGCCGGGGGAGGTGACCGACGACACCGAGATGTCCCTGGCCCTGGGGCGCGCATTGCTGTCGGCCGGAAGCTGGGACCTCAAAGGCGTCGCCGACAACTTTCTTGCCTGGATGAAGAGCAAGCCGGTCGACATCGGGGCGACCTGCCGGCGCGGCATCCGCGACTACCTGCTCAAGGGTCAGATGGAGACACCTCGCAACGACTGGGACGCAGGCAACGGCGCGGCCATGCGCATGGCCCCGGTGGCCCTGTTCACTCTGGGGGATGAAGCGGAGATGGTTCGTTGCGCGACCGCGCAGGCGCACCTGACGCACAACCACCCGTTGTCGGATGCGGCCTGTGTCGCCATTGGCCGGATGGTGCAGAAAGCGGTCCTGGGCGGCAACCGCTTCGAACTTCACGAGATTACCCGTGAGCTGGTCGCAGCATACGGCAGTTTCCGCTTCAACGACTATCGCGGCAATGCATCGGCCTACGTGGTCGACACGCTACAGACGGTTTTTCACTACCTGTTCACGACCGGCAACTTCGAAGAGTGCCTGGTCGGCGTGGTCAACCAGGGCGGAGATGCGGACACGACCGGAGCGATTGCCGGCATGATCGCCGGAGCTCTTTACGGTTCCGAGGCCATTCCGGGCCGCTGGCTGAAGAAGCTGAACCGCACCGTGCGCGCGGAGGTCGAGGATCAGGCGGCCCGGCTGGTCGACCTGTCCCCCTGGGCAGTCGGGACGATCTAGAACCACAGGTTTCATGACAGAACACCGGTTACAACGACGTGACCGGAACCTGCGAGCAACGCTGCCCGCCCGGAAGATTTCCGTGCGGGATTTTTTGTTTCAAGACGGGCCGATGGAACTCATCCATCTCCCCAAAACAAGGCATCAAGAAAGGAAAGGGCATGATGCAGTCAACAAAGCGTTTATCCATCATCCAGGTGGCCGAACTGTTGAACACCACGCCGCTCAACGTGCTGATGCACATCAAGCGCGGCCTGTTGCAGGGGATCGAAGAAGACGGCGACTGGCAGGTCGAGCGGGCCAGCCTCGAGGCGCTGCAGGCAAAGACCGGGGGGGGACGCGCGACGGAAGTCTGCGCCAACGGCTGCAGCCGCAAGCCCGGCTGCAGTTCCGAGTGCGGGTGAGTTGCGCGATGGCTGCCACAGGGATCGAAATCAAGCCTTCCGACCTGTATTTCAGGTATCGGCGCCACAAGGAGACGCGCGATGAACCGAAGTTCACCGGCAAGCCGGATCCGCACCCCTATGTCCGGGACGACCTCTACGATGTGATCCCGATGCTCGCCGCGGTGATGGATGCCCTCGACTGCCGGGACGCCAAGGTCCTGCACCGCCTGGAAGAGCTGGCCGGCGATGAGATGCCGCAGTTCATCACACGTCGCGACGAGGTGTTCGATTTCCTGGTCGGCGTCATGAGCGACATGCTGGGGAGGTCCCGTGTTTGATACGGCGCGACGCAATATCCCTGGAAAGACCCCGGAAGGAGGCTGGCATGCGGCGAGCACGACCGGGTGACCGGGTGACAGTCCATTATATTGGCACGCTCGACAACGGCCGCATCTTCGACCAGCGTGACGATGAGGGACCGCTGTCCTTCGTCGTCGGTTCGGGAGACGTGTTCCCCGCCCTGGAGGCGGAAATCATCGGCATGCAGGTCGGCGAGGTGAAGAATATCCACCTCGCGGCACATCAGGCCTACGGTCCGCGCCTCGAAGAAAACCTGTTGCGTATCCCCCTGAAGATGTTTCCCGCTGGTCGGGAGCTGCATGTGGGCAGGAAGCTGCGCATCGAGCTGGGCGGCAATGAAGAGCGGCTGATGCGCATCCGCAGCGTCGAGGGGCAGGAAGTCCTGCTCGACGGCAACCACGACCTGGCGGGATGCGACCTGACCTTTGCGTTGCAGCTGGTGGAGATAGAATGAATCAATTGTGACATGCGGTGGCTAATATCTGTGCATGTCATAAGCAGCCAATCCCGATGATGCCGACGCAGTATTGGTCAACTGTCTGAAAATACGCGATGTCCGTGTGTTGGCACGGCTTGTGTAATAGAAACGTGATTAAGCGCAGGACTCAGCAGCTCTTCAAGAGGCTGAATCCTCCACCCGACACATTGTCGTGTCGTCCCCAGGCAAAGACGCCCGCGGAGACTCTTGTCTCTTGCGGGTATTTTTTTACACGTTGCGGCGCAATGAATGCTCCGCTCGGGCATCGACGCCCTATCCGGATCGGCCGGGTAGGGCGTCTGGCTTTTTGTGCGATGTCTTCTCTCTCGGACACATCAAGGGCGATGCCGCCGCGAAAGAGAACAGGTCGTACGTGACACGGAACACGAACAGAGAGGAACAGAATCATGGCTGAAAAGAAACTGCGTCAAATTGCAATCTACGGCAAAGGCGGCATCGGCAAATCCACCACCACCCAGAACACCGTGGCCGGGCTGGCCTCGCTGGGCAAGAAGGTCCTGATCATCGGCTGTGACCCCAAGGCCGACTCCACCCGGCTGATTCTGCACGCCAAGGCACAGGAGACGGTCATGGACAAGGTCCGCGAGCTTGGCACGGTCGAGGACCTGGAACTTGAGGACGTGCTGAAGGTCGGCTACGGCGACGTCAAGTGCGTCGAGTCGGGCGGCCCGGAGCCGGGCGTCGGCTGCGCCGGCCGCGGGGTCATTACCGCCATCAACTTCCTCGAGGAAGAAGGGGCCTACACTCCCGACCTCGACTTCGTCTTCTACGATGTCCTCGGCGACGTGGTCTGCGGCGGCTTCGCCATGCCGATCCGCGAGAACAAGGCGCAGGAGATCTACATCGTCGTCTCCGGCGAGATGATGGCCATGTACGCCGCCAACAACATCGCCAAGGGGATCGTCAAGTACGCGTCCTCGGGCAGTGTGCGCCTC
>JBFIMV010000071.1:0-8595 GCA_041611575.1 Desulfuromonadales bacterium
AGCGCCCGCGCGGCTACCTGCGGGCGAGCAAGATTTACGAGCCGACCAATCCCGCCGCCGCCCTGTCGCCGCCCGTGACGGCCTGGGAGGCCGGCGCCGTGCTCAACGCCACCAGCGCGGCAACTCGCAAGATCTATTTCCCCGACATTACCGCGACGCGGGTTGTCAACAACGCGCTCGTGCTGACCCGGCCCGACGGCACCACGGCGAGCAACGGCGACGGCGCGACCACGGTCTACACCGGGCGCCTGGCTTTCGCCCCGGTCCTCGCAACCTCCGTGCGGCTGTTCTCGGGGACCCGGGAGTTCCGTGATGAGGGTGCCGGCAACCTGACCGGCAACTGGGGACGCGGCGCCATCAACCGCTTCACCGGCGACTTTGCCGTCACCTTCGACTCGCCGCCGAGCGCCGCCGAGACGTTCCGCGTCGAATATTCCTATTATTCCCAGCCGTCCGGCACGACGCTGCAGTCGCTGAAGAACGACAACAACCGGGTCGACAACACACTCCTCGGCCTTGACAACCGGACGATCGATGGCAGCCGGTATGTTTACGACTTCAACGGCGACAACGCGTTCAGCGCCGCCGACCGGCAGCTGCTGGTCGACTGGACCCGCGGTGCGGGCAGGGCCTGGAAACTCGGCGCGATCGATCATTCGGTGCCGGCGGTCATGGTGCCGCCGAGCAAACCGGACTGGTATTTCGGCACCGACACCAGCACCCAGGCCCAGACCTCGTTCGATACGTACCGCAACGCTCTCAAGGATCGCGATTCCGTGGTCTTCGTCGGCGCGCGCGACGGTATGATGCACGCCTTCGATGCCGGGCAGTTCCGCTGGGGGGACAACCCGATGACGGCGCTGCCGCTCAAGGAGAGGCGCGGTTATTTCGCGTGGCATGATCATGATGGCAATCCGGCGACACCGATGGTGCCGAATTACGGTACCGGCCGGGAGCTCTGGTCTTTCGTGCCGGCCAACCTGCTGCCGCGCCTGAAAAACAATTTCCTCAACCGCACCAGCCAGGAGGGTGACCAGTCCTTCGTCGATGCGGCCCCGACGATTGCCGATGTGCGCATGAACGGCACCTGCGTCGATGCGAGCGATTGCCTCGGCGGGGTGTGTGTCAGCGGTACCTGCACCGGCGGCTGGAAGACCGTGCTGCTCTTCGCCCAGGGCAACGGCGGCGACTCGGTCGTCTGTCTCGACGTGACCAAGCCGAACGACCCCCGCTTCCTCTGGGAGTACTCCGACCCGGAGCTGTTCCGCAGCCGCTCGTCACCGGCCGTCGGCCAGATTGGTCGTTTGCGGGTCGATGGCGTGGAGAAATGGGCGGCTTTCTTCGTCTCCGGCAAAACCTACGACAACACCCTGTTCCCGTCGATTTACCTGATCGACATCGCCGACGGCAGTCTGATCGACCGTATCTACCTCGATGCGGTCGCAACTGACGCTTCGGCGCCTTCCGGGCGGGGCGGGGTGCCGAGCGGCCAGCCGGCGATCATCGACATCGACGGCAACGGCTATATCGACCGGCTGTATATCGGCACCGACAAGGGCCTGCTCTACAAGGTCAACCTCTCCGACGACCCAGGGGCCTTCTGGACGGAGAAGAGCACCGTCGTCATCAACCAGGACTTTTACGACGATGATGCCAGCGCGACGGTCAATGGACAGCCCAACCCGGTCCCTGTGGCTCAGCAGTGGCACCCGATCTACGCCTCGCCGACGGTCGTGGTCGACAGCGGCGTCAACCCGGACGGCAGCCCGTCCTACAAGGCCAGGATCTTTTTCGGTACCGGCGACAACCCGCAGTTCAACGAGAATATCGATGTCACGGGGACGACCTACCACTTCTTCGCTTACGTCGATAAGTCCCCGAAAGGGAGCATCGATCCCACCCAGGTCGACCTCGACTGGTTTTACCCGCTCGATTCGGGGCAACGCGTCTTCGCTTCGGCCTTCGCTTCGGCCGGCAAGATCTATTTCGGCACGGCGACCTCGGATACCGAGGACCCCTGTGACGGCAGCAACCAGGGCGAGCTCTATGCCTTCGATCTGACCGGTTACAATGCCGCCACCCCGGCGCAGCCATCGACCCGCATCGCGACGGGTGACATCACTTCGACCCCGCTGGTGGAAGACGAACATCTGTTCGTGCGCACGACGACCGGGACGCTGATGGTCGGCGGCGGGGGGTTCAACAATGCGACCAAGGTCGGCGGCGTGGGGAGCGCCCAACCGGCGGCCTGGAAGGAAATCAGGGATTGAGGTCACCATGCACCATCGCATGACAGGGGTGTCCCGCCATCGCGGCAGTCGAAGGGCACAGGCCGGCTTCACCATGGTGGAGCTGCTGATCGCCATGTTCGTCGCCGCGGTGCTGACGACCGGCGTCGTCGCCGTCTTCATTCAGCAGAGCCGCGCCTTGGCCTTCAACGAGGATCTGGTCGATCTCGAGCAGAACCTGCGCATCGCCATGGACCTGCTGCATCGGGACGTCAGGATGGCGGGGGCCTATGTTCACGAAATATTCCCGCCGTTTGTGACCGGTGGCATCGACCACAACGGCGACGGCACTGTCGATTTGAACTCGGAAGGTGGCGCGGGCAACCCGGATGCCGTGATGATGCAGTATTCGCCCGACCCGGGGGACATCATCCGGGTCTACAACGGTTCCGCCGTCAACCTGCGGGTCTGTCGTCCGAGCGGCTACCAGGTCGGCCAGATCCTGCCATTGTCCGCCCCGATCTCACCGGTCGAGACGCGCAGCATTCAGGTGACCTCCATCGGTCCAGTGACCTGCAACGGTGTCGGCTGTCCCGGGAACAACTGCGACCGGATCGTTTTCTCGCCGGGGCTCTCGTCGTTCAACACCCCTGGTGGACTCGGCGCAAGCTACGAGAACGGCCGGATCTGGGCTCGACTCGAAACCCTGACCTACTTCATCACTGCGGACGCCAATGGCGACGGCACGGCTGATGACCCGGGCCTGATGCGCGTTTTCAACCGCATCGCTCCGGTCGTCGTCGCCTTCGGCATCAACGACCTTCAGGTCGAATATATTCTCAACGACGGCAGTGTCACGACCAACCCGGCAGATGCCAACGATATCAGGCGGGTGCGGCTGGCATTGTCAGGCGAGACCCGGCATGCCCATGCCGTCGCCGGCGGCCCGGCTACCAAGCGCAGTCGCACCATGCGCACCGAGGTGCAGGTGCGCAACCTCTTCTATTGATTGACCGCAAGATGTCATCATGAGATCCAACATCGCCCTCAGTTACATAGCCATGCTGACCATCGTCGGTTTCTTCCTCTGGGTGATCCGCAATATCGTCCGCAGCATGCGGCAGAACGGTTTGGACGTACCGGTCATCCCGGTCTCGGAGCCACTCACCGATCCTGATAAAAAAACCGTCAACCTGCCGGTGCACATCTTCCTGAACCAGGACGATGACATCCCCCTGCCGGGTCGCCTGGTCTCTCTCGACCCGGCCGGTGGTTTCATGCAGAGTTCGGCCTGCCTGAAGACCGGGCAGGAGATTTCCCTGTATGTCGATGTCGCCGCGGCGCAGCAGGTGCAGTTGACCGCCAGGGTGACCTGGGCGCGCGAAGGACGAGACGGCAGGAATGCCGCACAGCTGATCTTTACAAACCTCGGGGCCGACAAGAAAAAGGAGCTGTACCGGTTTGCGTCATCCCCGGTGTGACCCGGGTAAGCAACCGAACGCAGCTGTAACGAATAGATAAAGGTGAAAACCTTGTGACTGAAAATTGCCACCAAGACACCAAGACACAAGGAATACCAATCATTTGGGGAGACAGTCGGTTGAAAGCTGTTCTTGGTGCCTTAGTGACTTGGTGGCGATAAGCATTGTATTGAATAATTGACCCGGAACGGCAAGGGCCGGCACCATGGTGCCGGCCCTGTTTTTTCATGATGTCGTCAAGCGTTAATGGGTCATGAGCTCGACACGGCGGTTGAGCTTGCGCCCGTCCCTGGTGTTGTTGTCGTACTTCGGCTGGGTTTCGCCGTAGCCCGTGGACTCCAGTCGATGCGCGCTGATTCCGTTGCTGACCAGCCAGTTCTTGACCGAATTCGCCCTGCGTTCCGACAGTTTCTGGTTGTAGTCTTCCGGACCGATCGAGCAGGAATGACCGAGGACCATGAAGGTCGTGGAGGGGTCCTCGTTCAGGATGCCCTTGGCCTGCTCAAGCACCGGGATCATCTCGTCTGTGATGTTGTGCTTGTCGAAGCCGAACAACAGGTTGAACGTGATGATCTCCTTGGTCACGGGCGCCGGAGCCGGGGCCGGTTTCACTACAACCGGTGCAGGTGGCGGTGGGGGCAGCGGCGCGGGCTTGGTTGACGGCGGGCAGCCGACCGCATCGACCAGCACGCCCAAAGGCGTATCCGGGCACTTGTCGCGGACATCGGGGATGCCGTCGCCGTCGCTGTCGAGAGGGGCCGGCGGCAGATCGGCGACGCCACCGAATTGCCAGTACAGGCCCGCCATGGCCATCACGTTGTGGTCGGTGTTGTCGGATTTTGAACCGTCACGGTCCCAGCTGCGGTCGGAGTGCAGGTCGATGATGTGGCGCGCCTCCATGCGCAGGGCCAAGTCCTTGCTCAAAAAGAACTTGGCGCCGACGCCCCAGTTCATCTTGTAGTCGCTGTCGTCTTCAAAGTTGTCGAGCTGGAAGGTCATGCCGCCGAGGCCGGCGGTGAGGTAGGGGACGAAGGAGCCGTCCGGGTTGAAGTGGTAGAGGGCGTTCACGCCGAAGGACCAGACGTCCATGTCCTCGTTGGTCCCCATCAGCAGGTCGGTTTCCGTCTTCGTCAGCTGAACATCGAACTCTGCGGCCCAACGCTGGGTGATGTTGTAGCCGACGGAGAAGCTGCCGAAGAAATCGTCTTCGGTATTCTGGTCGCCTTCAAAAAAATGGTAGCCGATCATTGGCGAAAGGCTGAAGGCTCCGGTCCGTTGGCCGGCCTGCGCTAACTGTGGAAAGGAAACCGCCGCAACGAGCAAAGCAAACAATGCGATCCTGAAAAGTTTCATAGCAATACCTCCTGATGACATGACGACGCGTACGTCTTTATAAATATATAATTGGAAGAATAGCAGGAGATATCGCGGGCGCAACGCATAGCGCACTTTTTTCCAAGGAAAGCGGGTCAAAAGAACCACTTAAGGAACAATCCGCCGTTGTCGCCGCGCAGGCCGAATTCGCTGCGTGGGGTCGGTGGCAGACCGACTGCGAGGGTGCGGGGCCCCGGACCGTGGTGCCAGGTCCAGAAGATTTGCAACGCCAGGTTGTCGCCCAAACTGACGTCAAATGTCGGGCGCAGCAGCGCGGAACCGTCATCGAGGTTGTAGAGCAGGATACCCTGAAGGGTCACCAGCGGGTGCAGTTCATAAGCCGGTGCGGCCATCAGGTACTCGCGACCGAGGAGGTGAGTCAATCCTTCCCGGAGCGGGGCGGACGCGAGGACTGCCGGGTAGTCAGAGGGGTCCCGTGCGCCCGGGCCGGTGTGAAGATACTGGAGGATCAGCGAGAGGCCGTTGTCGAAGCGATACCAGGCCTCGAGGGCGGCGAGGGTGTAGCCGGAGGACCGGTCGCCGCCGGGTTTGCCGACATCAAGGCCGCGGTGGGCGCTGATCTCGCCCTTGAGCCCCAGCGTGCCGAGGCTGCCGGCCAGGCCGGCGCCGATCATCGTTCGCCCGCGCAGCTCCCCGCCGATCAGCAGCAGGTCGAGACCGGCATGGTTGTCCGACCAGGTCAGCAGGGTGGAGTCGTAGCGGGAGGTGCTGCCGAGAACGGCCACGGCGCCGAGTTGTCCGTCGAGCCCGTAGTGGTACGTCGCGCGCAGGGCGTCGACGCCGCCGCGTACATCGGTATCGAGGGCGTCCGGGGCGAAGGGGGCGATGACGTCGAGGGGCGAGAAGATCAGGATGCGGCCGAAGCCGATCGCCTGGCGTCCGACGATGACGTCGGTCCGGCCGCTCTCCCGGCGCAGGTTCAGGCGATCGACCTGCAGGCGGCTGGCCGTGTCTTCACCATGGTCCCAGGAGTGGTCCAGGTCGACGCGGCGATTGAGGTTGTTGCCGGCCAGGGGGAGGATGCCGGGGGGATCGGTCCAGAGCACCTGGTGGTCGACAGCCGCCTCGACCCGCCAACTCGCCACCGGCTGCCAGTCCATGTCGAGGCGCAGGCGGTTGCTCGAAATCCGGTAATCGTCAGCGAGGCCGGACGGCGCTTCCTGCCCGTAGAGGTTGAGGGATTTGACGGAGCCATGCCACTGCGGCGGATTGCCGAGCGTCGGTGCAGGTGGCAGGCAGGCGCACACCAGGAGTGCCAGGGTCAGGTTGCGTAACCGGCGATTCATACCGGCGCCCCGCTGTCCTCGACGACGCGGCCATCCTCCAGTCGGATCACTCTCCGCGCACGACCGATCACCCGGTCGTCGTGGGAGCTGAAGATGAAGGTTGTCCCCTTTTCCCGGTTGAGGCGGGACATCAGGGCGAGCAGGTCCTCTGCGGTGTGCGAGTCGAGGTTGGCGGTCGGTTCGTCGGCCAGGATGACGTGCGGGTCGGCGGCCATCGACCGGGCGATGGCGACGCGCTGTTGCTGGCCGCCGGAGAGGTCGGCCGGACGCCGGTCCTGCAGGCCGTCGATGCCCAGGTCGCTGAACAGCTGCCGGACCCGCTCCCGTCGCTGAGCTTTGGGGACCTTCTGCAGCATGAGCGTGAACTCGGCGTTCTCCGCTGCCGTGAGGACCGGGATCAGGTTGTAGGACTGGAAGATGAAGCCGATATGCTGCAGGCGGAAATCTGCAAGCCGGGCCGCGTTGGCCGAACCGAGGTCCAGGCCGCTGACGACCACCCGTCCCGATGTCGGCCGGTCGAGACAGCCGATCAGGTTGAGCGCCGTCGTCTTGCCGCTCCCCGAGGGGCCGGCCAGCACGGTGAACTCGCCCGGTTCGAAGGCAAGGGTGACCGCCGACAGGGCGACGATCTCCTGGCTGCCGTGGTGGTAGATTTTTGAGACGTCATGCAATTCGATCAAAGACATAAGAACTCGGTTCTGAGCGATGAGCGATGAGCGATGAGTCTGGTGCAGGGAAAGGCGCACGTGTCTTTTTCTCATCGCTCATCGCCCAGCACTCCGCACTTGTTTTACACATGTCTCATCCCCTCCACAGGGGTGATGCGTCCTGCCTTGATGGCCGGGTAGAGGGCGGCCAGCAGGGTCAGGCCGACCACGTAGGCGGCGATGCGCAGCATCCATCCGGGGTTCCAGCTGGCGCGCATGATCGGGTCGAAGACGACGCCGCCGAACTCGAGGGTGTCCGGCAAGAAGGCCGCCAGGTCGATGCCGACGGTGACCAGGTACCAGGTGGCAAGGCAGCCGAGCAGGCTGCCGCAGACCGCTGCCGTAGCGCCCAGCGCCAGGGCCTCGAGCAGGATCATCCGGCGCAGCCTTGCCGGGGTGCTCCCCAAAGCGAGGATAACGCCGAACTCGCGCATGCGTTCCATGACCGACATGAGCAGCGTGTTGACCACGCCGATGGTGACGATCAGCAGGATGATCAGGAAGATGAACTTCTGGCTGGTGTAATCGAGCTTGATGGCGTTGGCCAGGTTCGGCATGGCGCGCTCCCAGCTGACAGCCTCGATCTCCGGGCTGTCCGCGATCAGCATGTCGATCTGTGCCCTGGTCGCGGCCTCGCGGCCGGGGTCCGTGAGCACCACGGCCAGTTCGTGCACGCGCCCCGGTTGCCCGGTGAGCACAGAGGCACGTTCGCGTCCGACCATGATCAGCGAACCGTCGATATCCTTCATCCCGGATGCGATCACCCCGCGCACCCGCAGCAGTTCACTGTGCAGGGTGCCATCGGCATGCTGGGCGGTGACGACGAACTTCTGGCCTGGCTCGAGCTGCAGCTCCGAGAGCAGCCGTGCACCGACCACCGCGTCGCGGCCGTCGGCAGAGCGCAGCCAGGAGTCTTCGGCGAGGTTTTTCAGGAACGGGTTGATGCGGCGTTCACGCACCGGGTCGACGCCGAGCAGGGCGATGCCGCGGCTTTCCCGGCTCGACTGCGCCAGGGCCGGGATGGTGAGGCGCGGTAATACCTGCTGTACGCCGTCAAGCGTCTCGATCCCGGCGACGAGGCCCCGGTCGGCAAAGTGCAGCGTCTCTTCGCGACTTTCGAGGTATCCCAGCCGGTAGAGGGCGATATGTCCCGACCCGGCCCGTACGCCGCTGTCGACCATGCCGGCGTAGACCCCCTGGGAGAGGTTGTGGAAGGCCTGCACCAGCATGATGCTGAAGGCGATGGCCGCCAGCGTGATCAGGGTGCGCCGCCGGTTGCGCCAGAGGTTCTTCCAGGCCAGGTGCAGATGGTCCATGTCAGTCCTCCCGTACCGCGGCGACCGGATCGAGCCGGGCGGCCCGGTTGGCCGGGAAAAAACCGGCCAGCAGGCTGATCAACAGGAGCATGCCGGAGGGGACGAGGAAGTTGCCGACCTCGAACACCGCGTGCAGGCGCGGCAGGATGGTGCCGCCGGCGTAGGTGACCGCGGTGATGTGG
>JBFIMV010000072.1:0-8584 GCA_041611575.1 Desulfuromonadales bacterium
GGAGTGGGAGCCGCGGCAGAACCCGTCGATTGAAGCCTCCGTCCATATTTGCGACTGGAACGAAGCTATGCATTACATCGATGACGCCATCGGCACCTGCGCCTTTCTGTCATCATTCCGGGGGCAGTTTGGCGGGAGACCTCCATATCATGTTTACAATTTACCGGAGTTCATTTCCCATGCGTCAGGGATCAATCTTGATACGGAGGGGTTGTGGGAAGTCGCGCGCAGGAACAGAAACCTGGTCAGGGCCCTGAATGTCAGGAGAGGTTTGAGGCGCTGCGACGAGAAGCCTCCCGAAGATCACTGGAAGAAAAGGGAACCCGAGGTGGAGCAACAACTGCTTGACGAATATTATAAATTCAAGGGGTGGAGCAACGATGGTATACCGACTCGTGAGACGCTTGACCGCCTAGGTCTCGATTACGTGAGCGAAGACTTCGTAAAGCGGGGAATTTTGACGGATGAATAAGGGAACCTTTCCTGAGAACTGTCGGCAGGAATAGCGAACGTTGTAGTCAAGGAGGTTATTGCCGTGCAGGGTTTTCGGAGGAACAACAATATCAAAGTCATCAAGGTGGATCTTGATAAATGCATCGGTTGCCGCTCCTGCGAGGTGGCTTGTTCCGGGTTTCACGCCAAACCGAAATTTAGCAGCGTCAACCCGGCGCGATCCAGAATCCGAGTGGTTGTCGATAAGCTGAATGATGTCTATGTGCCAATACGTGCCGGCGGCTATGCCAAAGCCGAATGTGATGGCAGAAATACTTATACAATTAAAGACAAGGTTTACTCGGAGTGCAGTTTCTGCCGTTATTCATGCCCGGCGAGGGACTTGTTCAAGGAGCCCGATTCCGGCCTCCCGTTGAAATGTGACATGTGCGCGGATGATCCGACGCTCAGCGAGCCCTTGTGCGTTCAGGTATGCCGGTGTGGCGCACTGACCTACATCGAAAGGGAAGAGGACGTCGAGGTGGATCAGGTGAAGTATGAGGCGGTTGAGGCCGGCCTGGGGGCACTGATCAACAGGCAGGGCCTTGAGAAGGTCGTCGATATGGTCGTGCAGCTCAAAAATGCGACGAAACGCTGAACCGAAGAAGGGGCCTGTGCCGCCCGGGAATCTCGGTTTCGGGCGCGAAACGTTATGCTTGCAGGAAATCTCCAGTCCTGTCGTGTTGTTCTGTTTGATCCAGATTCGTAGCGTCTGCTGCGAAACCTCAAGCGCCGTCTAGTCTCCGCGCCTTTCAGTCCGCCTTTGAGAACCAGGCTGACGGTCTCTTCCCTGTATTCCATTATGAAAAACTGCCACGTGATACGTACCAGTGGATACCCATGTGCCTTGTGAGTTTCCAGGAGGGCTGTCTCGGCTTATGGCGGGGAAATTTCTGAAGGTTGTAGTTGACGGATTAAATGTTTCGAAAAAACAGAAATCAAAAGACGTTTTAATAATTAAGTAAACTGCATTTTACTGTATGGCGCATCAATGGAGAAGTGTCAAGTGGTTGAGAGGGAAACGCGGCAAGCCAGCGATTTCTTGAATCGTCTCTTGATAATGTGCTGAAATTACGGGGTATATGTGCAGAGTGGCTTGGCTCCTCGAGACTTTTGAGGCGCTCTTTTTCTCGCAGGCCCAGGGATGTTTCAGCGTGTCAGAAAACATAATGGCAAAACGGTACTGAAATATTTTTTGGTTTGACGGAATCATGAAACATGTTAATGTCGGCACGAGACAAAAACGATGTTTTTATTTTCCGGGGGGGGTAGTGAAACCAAGGACCGCTGAATGGATATTCGGGGAGGTGAGGGTTCTGTGAGAAGTCAACTGAATATCAGGATGGCAAGTATGGTGAGGATATTTTGCTATTTCATTCTGTTGTTGATGTTAGCTGGCTGTGAGGCGCCGCTGGATCTGGAGGGTGTGAAGCAGGTGTCGCAGATGCCGGTGAAACGTTTTGACAGGTTCCAGTCGATCGCAAAACACGGCGATGTGCTGGTTGTCGCCGGCTTTGGCGGCACTGTCATGGTGTCCACCGACGGCGCAAAGCAGTGGACAAGGCACGAACTGCCGGATGCCCCGGATCTGCTGGAGGTCGAGGTTTGCCCGGACGGGACGTTCGCCATCCTGGACTCGAGGCGCAAAATCTGGATTTCCACCAACGGCGGCTCATCCTGGGATGTGAAAGACATCGACACGCAGGATGCCGTGACGTCCCTCACGTGCGGTCCGGATGACCGGCTGTGGGTCGGGGGAAGCTATACCACCCTGCTTGGCAGCTCAGATCAGGGCGATACCTGGGATATGACCACGCTGGATGAAGATGCCATGATCACCGACATCCAGTTCGTCGACGAGCAGTTCGGTGTCGCCGTAGGTGAGTTCGGCATGGTCATTACCAGCAACGACGGCGGAGAGACCTGGGAGCTGCTGTCAAATATCCCCAACGATTTTTACCCCCATGCCGTCCTGTTTATCGATCGTGACAACGGCTACGTGGTCGGTTTGAACGGCAAGGTCCTGTCGACGGCCGATGGTGGTGTCTCCTGGGACTATCAGGTCTCGGGAACCGAAGCTCCATTGTATGGGTTAGCAAGGCAGGGCGATGCGATCATTGCAGTCGGTGAGGCGGGGGAAATGCTGCAGCTCAGCGGTGATCAATGGCAGCGGGTGGCGCATGGCATGCCTGTCAGGTCTTACCTGCGCGCTGTCCTGCCGATCGATGATCAGTCTCTCCTGATCGCCGGTGGCGCCGGGGCGTTGTTCGTGGTCGCCGCACAGAATTAAAAACCCAACGAGAAACGGTGAGTCGTAAAATGGGCAAAATCAAGCAGTCAATTCATCACTTTTTTCACAAGATCGACAACAGCCTGTTCGGTACCCCATGGCTTTGGCTGTCAATCATTCTTGCCATCACGGTTTTTTTCGCGACCCAGATCCCCGGCGTCAAGATGTACTCGGATTTCGCCGACCTGCTGCCGCAGAAACATCCATATATCCAGCTGCATAACGAAATCCGCGATGACTTCGGCGGGGCGAACAATATCATTCTCGCGGTCGAGGTGGAGGAGGGCGACATCTTCACCAACGACACCATCCGCATGATTCATCGCCTGACGCAGGGGGTCGACAACCTGCCTGGTGTCAATCACAACCTGGTGTCGAGTGTCACCCACCGGACAGTTCGCAAGGTCTGGCTGACCGAAACGGGCGATGTCAATTCCTCGCCGCACTACGACCCGATAGAAGAAGAGATGAGCGACGAGGAGCTGGCTCTGATGCGCCAGGACGTGTTGTCCAATCCGCGCGTTTACGGCCTGCTGGTCTCCCCCGACCTCAAGGCCGGTCTGATCAAGGCGACCTTCAACGAAGGGGCGCTCGACTATGAAGCCATCTTCGCCGGTGCGCAGGCGCTGCGCGAGGCGGAGGCGCGTCCCGGTGTGAGCATCCATGCCGCTGGAGCCCCGATGCTGGTCGGCTGGGTGTTCACTTACGTGAACCAGATTCTGCAGATTTTCCTCTATACCCTTCTGGTGATGGTCTCCCTTCTGGTGCTTTATTTCAGGCGCCTTTACGGCATTATGCTGCCTCTGCTCGGTATCGTCATGTCCACCATCTGGGGACTCGGCATCATCTCCCTGCTGGGATACAACCTCGACCCTCTCACCCTGGTGGTGCCTTTCCTGATCTCCGCCCGCGCCATGTCACACGGTATCCAGCTGGTAGAGCGCTATTACAGCGAACTGGAAAAGGTCTCGGAAACCACTCTGGCGGCGCGCAACACATTCAACAGCCTGTTCCGGCCCGGCACCCTCGGCGTCGTTTCGGATGCGATCGGCCTGTTGCTGATCGCCCTCGGCTCCGTGCCGATCAACACCAAGATGGCCCACTACGCCTCCCTGTGGGCGTTCTCGGTCATCTTCGTCGTGCTGATCTTCGTGCCGCTGATGCTGGCGGTATTGCCGCGGCCCCGGATCGTTACGAGAAAGTCGTCTGGACTGGACGAGATGATGGTGAAAATTGCAGGCGTTGTCGGCACGCGCAGGGGGGCGATCACCGTGATGTGTACGATCGTCGTCCTGATGGCCGGAGGCGGTTATTTCAGCTCCTGGGTACAGATCGGCGAGGCCGAGCCGGGGTCGCCGCTGTTGTACAACGATCATGATTACAATCTTTCCTCGAAGACGATCAACGAGAAGTTCCCGGGTTCCGAAGAACTATATGTCATGGCGCGCACAGACGAGAAAGGCGGCATCAAGCGTCCGGAAGTGCTGCGGGCGCTGGAAGATCTCGAAAACTACATGCTTCAGGATCCGGAACTCGGCGGTGTCAAGGCGGTGCCGAGTCTGGTGAAGCAGGTCAACCGAATATTCCACAGCAATGACCCGCGCTGGGAGCAGATCCCCGACACGGACGCGTACGTCGGCGGCCTGCTGTTCGCCTACATGGCGTCCAGCCCGATACCGGGCGCCGAGAAGGAGTTTATCGACACCGACCAGCAGAGCGCCAACATGGTCTTCTATTACAAGGACCATAAGGGCTCGACCATTCGCCGCGCCATCCACATGGTCAAGCAGTGGGTGGCCGAGACCGGTTCCAAGGTGGATGGGCTGAGCATCCACCTGGCCGGCGGCCTGATCGGCGTGACCGCCGCTATCAACGAGGCGTCTTACAGCACCAACATGCTGATCATCCCGCTCGTCCTCGGCCTGATCTTTGTCTTCGTCACCCTGTTCTACGGTTCTCTCCACGCCGGCTTGCTGATGATGAGCTCGATGGCCTTCGCCACCAGCCTGACCTACGCCTACATGGGGATCAAGGGGATCGGCATCAACGTCAATACCGTGCCGATCATCGCTGTCGGTATCGGCATCGGTATCGATTACTCGATTTACGTCATGGATCGCATCCGCGAAGAGATCGGCGGCGGACTGGACCTGGCGAGTGCGATCCGGCGAACCTTCAGCACAACCTGCAAGGCGGTCGGCTTCACCGCCGCCACCCTGATCGGCGGGGTGGTCATGTGGGTCTTCATCTCCGACCTGCGCTTCCAGGCCGATTCGGCGCTGCTGCTGTGCGTCATGCTGGTGCTCAATGCCGTGGCGGCCATGTTCCTGGTGCCATCGTGGGTCCTGCTCTTCAAGCCGAAATTCGTCGTTCATACCCACTACGATGAAGACGGCATTCTCGTTGTCGATGACGATGCCCCGGCCGAGCGCCCGGCCCGATCCATCGAACAGACCCAGCCTGCGGCATGACGCCGGGCGGGAGTGAATTCATAAGCTGGGAGCCGGTGAGAATCGGCTCCATTCATCAAAATCGTTAGATGAAAAGGGAGGCGTATCATGCATCAGCAATTCTGGAAGTCGGCAAAGAGGCGAAAGCCCGGGCTGGCTGGGCTTGCCAGTCTTCTGGCAGTCCTTGCCCTGACCCTCGGATCAACCTCGGCGCTGGCCGGTGCCAGCCCGGCCGACGTCAGTGGTTTCATCGAGAATGACACCCACTACCGGCACACCGACAGCCGGGGGCTGTCTCAGGTCAGGAACACCTTTCAGCTGGAATACAGCAAGAACCTCGGCGCCAAGGGCATCTTCTCCGCGCTGAAGTTCAATTCGACCCTGCGTGCCACCTACGATGGCGTCTACGACCTCAACGACGATGAGTGGGGCAAGAACGCCGGCGGACCGATTAATCTTGAGCAGGTAGGAGGGGGATCGCCTTTTGGGCCAATACCTCCAGCTCAAGTCCCTCACGGTAGCGGTTTGGCTTTGGCAAGCTTGCCTCCTGGTACCTTTGGGCCTGGTGTCGTCCCAATGGCCGACTTTGACAATGTAAAAAACCCTAACGAGGGGCTGGAAGTCCTCGGTCAGTGGCTGCACAAGCCCGGTGGCGGCCTCACCTTCGGCGTGCCGGTGCGCCCCTGCGACGTCGATTCGCGCGGCTGCATCGACGACTACATGGATGCCGACACCGACGAACTGCGCTTCCCGGAATTCAACGACCGCCAGGACTGGCTCCGCGAGTTCTACTTCACCGGCACGATTCCGCTGGGCGACAAGGACCTGGGACTCAAGCTCGGCCGCCAGCAGATCATCTGGGGGCGCACCGACCTGTTCCGGGTTCTGGACGTCATCAACCCGGTTGACTTCTCGCGCAACAACATCTACGACGAACTGGAAGACATCCGCATCCCGATGTGGATGCTCGAAGCGGAGCTGCGCACCGGTCCCGGCGAAATCTTCGACGACCTGAACTTCTCGGTCGTCTGGAACTTCGACAAATTCCGGCCGAACACCCTCGGCCAGGGCGGCACGCCGAACCAGATCCTGGATGCCGGCAGCTTCTTCCGCGGCATGAAGAACCTCTGGGACAACGGCGGCACCGTGGGCAATTTTGCCTTCCTGAATACCGCACTGGATTTCCCCTCGCAGGTGATCGGTATCCGCGAAGCCGACATGCCGGAGTGGTCGCTGGCCAACACCCAGTTCGGCGGCAAGATCGAAGGGGTTTACAAGGATCTCGGCTTCTCGCTGAATTACTATAACTTCCGGTCGCAACTGCCGACGCTGCGTGGCGGCATCCCTGCCTATAATTTGTTCGATTCTGCTGATCCTGCGAAGCCGCGGCCGTTCCTGCCGGCCTTCGACATCGCCTTCCCGCGGGTCCAGCTGCTTGGCGGTTCGCTCGATTATTATGCGGACGCCATCAAGTCGGTCATCCGCGCCGAAGTGGCCTACACCACCGGCGAGGAGTTCATCAACACCGCCGATCCGGAGCTTTACTCGGACTCGGACGTCATTCGCTGGGTCCTGGGGGTCGATCGCAACACCTTCATCCCCTTCCTCAACGAGAAAAAAGCGTTCCTGATCTCCGGCCAGCTGTTCGGCCAGCATCTGCTTGACCATGTGCTGGACAAAGGGCCTCTCGGCAAGGTCGGCATCCCCGACTGGAAAGACAATTACATCGCCACCCTGCTGGTCAAGGGCTGGTGGATGCAGGACCGTCTCAGCCCGCAGTTCCTGATGGCCCACGATTTCAAGGCCAGGGCCACGACCTTTGAGCCCAGCATCAACTGGCTGATCACCGACAGGCTGAGTCTGACCGCCCGCTACAACTTCAAGGTCGGCACCGGCGCCCGCAAGTTCGACGACCTGCGCGCCGACAACCAGTTCGGTCCCTTTACTTTTGCGCCGGGTCTCCATGCCGATCCTTTCACAGCCCAGGCTGTTGGCTCTTTCGGGTATGAGCCGTCGAGTCGCTTCCGCTCCGGCCCGATCGGCATGGCGCAGAACGAAGACCAGGTCTCCCTGGCCATTCGCTATGCGTTCTAACCATTACGCGAGCAGACGAAAGGCTCGGCAAGGGGCACCGAAAATGATTTGATTGCGCAACTGCGCGAGACGGATTGGACGAACACCAGAGAATTCACTTTGAAAAGGAGAAGCGCGATGACAAAAACGGTATGTGCATTACTCGCGGCAGGGCTCATGGCATTGACCGGCGTGGCCCACGCGGCGACGGCGGCCGATGTCGATACCTCTTTGCTGCCATACAAGAGCTTCGAGGTCGATGCGGTCAAATTCAAACCGGGGACGGTGGTCAACAAGTCGAACGTCGAGACCTACAAGGATTACCTCGATCCGGCCATGTACCAGTTCGTCAAGGACGGCTGGTACGAGTTCACCATCGAGGCGACGACATCATTCGACCCGCCGGCGCCGTACATCGAAGCGACCCGCAAAAACCTGGGCACCACCAAGCTGGGTGATGGCAACCTCGTCGGCTTCGTAGCCGGTCGCCCCTTTGTAGAGGAGCCGAGCACCAAGGATCCGAAAGCCGGTGAAAAGCTCGCCTGGAACAACAAGTACGCCCTGATCGCCGGTGATGGCGGCACGATCTACCCGTTCTACTGGAAATACCGTGACATGAACACCGGCAAGCTTGAGCGCCAGATCAAGCTGAAAGTTCACTCCCTGAATTTCAAGCACCGCACCACGCAGGCGCCGATTCCTGAAATCACGCCCAACCCGTCCGATATTTTCCGCGGTCTCTACATCAACGTCGAAGAACCGTATGACGTCAAGAACACCCAGCTGCTGATTCAGCGCCACGAAGACGACCTCAAGCGCGACAACGCCTGGCTGTATCTCGGCTTCCAGCGCCGCGTCAGGCGGCTCTCCGCCGGCCAGACGACGGACGCATTCCTCGGTTCCGACCTGATGATCGAAGACTTCGAGGGTTACAACAACCGGGTTGCCGACAACAAGTGGGTCTATATTGAAACCAAGAAGATGCTGCTCCCGTATTACAACCACAACGACCTGAAGGAACTGTCTGACGAGTTCAGCGAGCCGGACGGTTATCGCTACGTTGCCTTCGGCGGCAAGGGCGACTGTTTCCCCAAGGTGACCTGGCAGCTGCGCAAGGTGTACGTGATCGAAGCGACTCCGGTCGATGCCAACCATCCGATCAGCAAGCGCATCATGTACATGGACGCCCAGACCGGTTTCTTCAGCCGCACCATCTCCTATGACCGTGCCGGCAAGCTTTGGAAGACCTGGTTGATCGGCGAATCGCATCCGGACCACC
>JBFIMV010000073.1:0-8496 GCA_041611575.1 Desulfuromonadales bacterium
ATCGTCGGTCACCGAGACGTACTCGGCGCGACCGATGTCGTTGAGATGCGCATGCTCCGGACCAACGCCGGGGTAGTCGAGACCTGCGGATATCGAGTGTGCATGCTGAATCTGGCCATCTCCATCCTGCAGCAGGTACGTCTTGTTGCCATGCAGCACGCCGACACGGCCGGCCGAGATGCTTGCCGCGTGCTTGCCCGTCGCGACACCGAGACCGGCGGCTTCAACCCCGACCAGGCGCACCTTGGAGTCTTCGACGAAGGGGTAGAAGAGTCCCATGGCATTGGACCCACCGCCGATGCAGGCGACCGCCACATCCGGAAGACGGCCTTCGACTTCAAGGATCTGCGCTTTCGCTTCGATGCCGATGACCGACTGGAAATCACGCACCATCTGCGGATAGGGATGCGGCCCGGCCACCGTGCCGATCACGTAGAAGGTGTCGCGCACATGGGTGACCCAGTAACGCAACGCCTCGTTCATGGCGTCCTTGAGGGTGGCCGTCCCGCTCGTGACCTCGTGCACCCTTGCGCCCAGCAGTTTCATGCGGAAGACATTGAGCGACTGCCGTCGAATATCCTCGGTCCCCATGAAGATGTCACACTCGAGCCCGAAGAGCGCCGCGACCGTCGCGGTGGCGACGCCATGCTGGCCGGCGCCGGTCTCAGCGATCACCTTGCGCTTGCCCATGCGTCGCGCCAGGAGAATCTGGCCGACCGTGTTGTTGACCTTGTGCGCCCCGGTGTGGTTCAGGTCTTCGCGTTTCAGGTAGATTTTCGCCCCGCCGAGGTGAGCGGTGAGGCGCTCGGCGAAATAGAGGGGACTCGGCCGACCAACATAGTTCTTCAGATAGCTTTCGAACTCGGCCTGAAAGGTCGGGTCTGCCTGGCACTGCCGGTAGTTCTCCTCGAGCTCGAGCAGGGCCGGCATCAGGGTTTCGGCAACATAACGACCGCCAAACTGGCCGAAATGTCCCCGGGGATCAGGTTGTTGATACATGATTAACCGGCCTCCTTGGCCTGACGGATGAAGCGCGCCACTTTTTCCGGGTCTTTTTGCCCAGGCTGGCGCTCAACCCCGCTGGAGACGTCCACCCCGTAGGGCCTCACCCGGCAAACGGCCTGGGCAACATTGTCGGGGGTGAGCCCCCCGGCAAGAATCACACGATGACCTTCGGCGACCCGTGCAGCCGTGTCCCAGTCGCAACGCTGCCCGGTCCCACCGAACTGTCCGGGGACGCTGGCATCAAGCAACAGGGCCGAGACCGGGTACCCGGAAAACGTGGACAGCTCCGCATCCGGCTCCAGACGCAACGCCTTGACCACCCGGAAAGGCGGGAGATTGCATTGGTCAGGAGTCTCGTCACCATGCAGCTGGACGACTGTCAGCCCGCAGTATTCAACAATTTCCCGAATCTTCGCAGGGTCTTCATTGACGAACAGACCGACGGTGGTTATCAACGGCGGCAGCTCAGCAATGATACCACGCGCCCGATCGGGGTCGACACACCGTGGACTCCCCGCATAGAAGACGAATCCGAGGGCATCTGCCCCGCAGGCAGTTGCGTGGAGGGCATCCTCCAGAGTGGTGATACCACAGATTTTTACCCGCGGCACGCCATGGCCCTGCACTTTTCACCCAACCTTCGGCAGAAAAGAGAGCGACTCCTTGATGGCCGCCTCCGGGTATTCGTAATCCTGCAGTTCACCGCTGAAATAGGCATCGTAGGCCGCCATGTCGACATGACCGTGGCCGGAAAGATTGAAGAGGATGACCCTCTCCTTCCCTTCCTCCTTGGCCAGCAGCGCCTCGTCGATCGCGCCGCGAATGGCGTGGGATGACTCGGGGGCCGGAATGATCGACTCGGTGCGGGCGAACAGCACCGCCGCCTCAAAGCAGGCGACTTGATGAACGGCTTTGGTCTCGACGATCCCGGCATGAACCAGTTGTGAGACCAAGGGTGAAGCTCCATGGTATCGCAGCCCTCCGGCATGAATCCCCGGCGGCATGAAATCGTGACCAAGGGTGAACATCTTGGAAATCGGAGCCATTTTCGCTGTGTCACCATAGTCGAAGGCGTAGACGCCTTTGGTTAAAGTCGGACAGCTGGCAGGCTCGACGGCGAGGATACGCACATTCTTGCCATTTGCCTTGTCGGACACGAACGGGAAAGCGATGCCGGCGAAGTTGGAGCCGCCACCATGGCAGCCGATAACGACATCGGGGTAGTCTCCGGCGATCTGGAGCTGTTCCTTGGCTTCCAGCCCGATGATTGTCTGGTGCAGGCAGACGTGGTTGAGAACGCTGCCGAGCGCGTAACGCGTATCCTCGTGGGTCGCCGCATCTTCCACCGCCTCGCTGATGGCAATCCCGAGGGAACCCTGGTTGTCCGGGTCCCTGGCAAGGATGGCACGGCCCGCGCTGGTCTGATCAGAGGGCGACGGGATGACGTTGGCGCCCCACAACTGCATCATGCTCTTGCGGTAGGGCTTCTGGCCGTAAGAGACCTTGACCATGTACACGGTGCACTCCAGGCCGAAGTGCTGGCAAGCCAGGGCGATCGAAGAGCCCCACTGCCCGGCGCCGGTTTCGGAGGCGATGCGCTTGGTGCCGGCCAATTTGTTGTAATAGGCCTGCGGAACGGCCGTGTTCGGCTTGTGTGAACCGGCCGGAGAGACTCCCTCGTACTTGTAGTAGATCTTCGCCGGCGTGCCGAGCGCCTTTTCCAGCTTGTGCGCACGGAAGAGCGGCGAAGGTCGCCACAGCCTGTAAATCTCGCGAACCTCTTCCGGTATATCGATCCAGCGCTGTTGCGAGACTTCCTGTTCGATCAGCCCCATGGGAAATAACGGCAACAGGTCGTCCGGTGTCACAGGCTGCAACGTGCCGGGATGAATGACGGGGTCCATCGGACCGGGCATGTCGGGAATGATATTATACCATTGCTTGGGAAGCCGGTCTTCACTAAGAAGGATCTTGCTCTGCATTGTCATCTCCTTGAAATTGGATGTGATCGAAAGTCTTCAGTTCCGGATAATACGGATCAGGCCTCGCGGCCCTGTAGTTCAAGCAACCTGGTGCCGATGTCTCTCTCGCGCATCAGCGACTCGCCCACCAGAAACCCTCTGGCACCGGCCTCTTGCAGGCGCAGTACATCGGATCTGCTGGTGATGCCGCTTTCGGAAATGACAAAGTGTCCCGGGGGGATCCTTGGCAGCAAGCGTTCGGTGGTCGCCAGATCGGTTTCGAAGGTCTGAAGATTACGGTTGTTGATGCCGATCAATTCACAGCCGGTGGCAAGCGCGGTTTCCAGTTCCTTCTCGTCGTGCACTTCGAGGAGGACGTCGAGTTGGAGGTCGACCGCAATGGCATTGTACTCCGCGAGTTGTGCCGCATCAAGCATGGCGGCGATCAGCAATATGGCATCGGCGCCGGCTGCCCGCGCTTCAACGATCTGGTAAGGGTCGAGGATGAAATCCTTGCGCAGCAGCGGCAGGCTGACGACCTCCCGGATTTGCTCTAGATACTGCAGGCGCCCCATGAAGAAGTGTTCGTCGGTCAGCACCGACAGGCAGGTGGCTCCGTGTTCCTGGTAGATTTCCGCGATCTCCAGTGGATCAAAATCGGCACGGATCACTCCTTTGCTCGGCGAACCTTTCTTGACTTCGGCAATGACCGCAGTCCACCCGGAATCCGCTGTGGTACGCAAAGCTCGAAGGAAACCCCGGGGCAAATCCTCGCGTTCATCGATCCGCCGCTGCAGCGCGGCAAGCGGGAATCGGCCCTTGGCCAGGGCAACCTCCTGGCGTTTGTGTTCAGCGATACGGTCGAGAATCATCATCAGTCTTTGTATGGGGTTGTCAGGCATTGGTCAGGAGGATCAGTTCTTCGAGCTTCTGCAGAGCATGGCCGTCATCGATTGCCTGTCGGGCCTTCTCCAGGCCGGCATCAACTGTCCGGGCGAAACCGGAGGCAACCAGACCGTAGGCGGCGTTCAGCAGGACAACATCCCGTTTCGGACCAGTCGACCCGCCAAGAACCGCGCGGACAATCTCTGCGTTGGCGACGGCATCCCCGCCCTGAAGGTCGGTGATGGCGCACCTTCGCAGCCCGAAATCTTCCGGCTCGACTGTCGAAAGTGTCACAGCACCGTCGGTGATCTCGCCAATGCGGGTGGGCCCGGTCAGTGTCACCTCGTCCATGCCGTCCAGCCCATGCACGACGAAACCACGGCGACATCCCAGGTGCACCAGTACGTGGGCGAGCGTCTCCACCAACCTTTCCTGATAAACTCCGAGGACCTGACGATCTGCGCCGGCCGGGTTGGTAAGCGGACCGAGTATGTTGAAAATTGTTCGTATCCCGATTTCGCGTCTTGGACCGATCGCATGCTTCATGGCACCGTGCAGGGCGGGAGCGAAGAGGAAACCGATACCGATCTGATTGATGCAGGACTCGACCTGCTGCGACGTCACGTTAAGGTTGACCCCGAGGGCTTCGAGCACGTCGGCGCTGCCACAGGCTGACGAAATGCTGCGATTGCCATGCTTGGCCACCTTGACGCCACAGGCGGCGACAACCAGGGCGACCGTTGTCGAGATATTGAAACTCCTGGTGCCGCTGCCACCCGTGCCACAGGTATCGAGGATCGTTTCCCGATCGAGATTGATCTCATCGCGGTCAATGCCCAGAGCCCTGCCAACCCGGATCGGTGTGGCATGGTTGCGCATCACGCGAGCGGCGCCGGTGATTTCGGCAATCGTTTCACCTTTCATGCGCAAGGCGGCGATGAATGCCCCGATCTGTGCCTGGGTCGCCTCTCCGCCCATGATCTGGTTCATCACCTCGATCATCTCGGTTTCGTCGAGGTCCTGGTTCTGGACCACCTTGCCAATCGCTTCCCGGATCATCATTTCCTCCTCATTGAACCTGTGCCTCCTGCGCAGCATGAGCGCCCCTAGGGATCAGGACGTCATCTCCAGGAAATTCCGCAGCAGATCCATGCCGGTCACCGTCAGGATCGATTCCGGATGAAACTGAACACCCCAGAGCGGCAGCTGCCGGTGCCGCAGCCCCATGATCTCTCCCTCAGCCGTCCAGGCAGTGATTTCCAGGCTGTCAGGCAGGGTCTCCCGCTCAACCAGGAGGGAGTGGTAACGGGTTGCAGCGAAAGGATCAGGCAATCCGGAGAAGAGTTCGCGCCCGTCATGAAAAACCGGGCTGGTCTTGCCATGCATCAGGCGATCGGCCCTGACAATCCGCCCGCCAAAAGCCTGGCCGATCGACTGGTGACCGAGACAGACACCGAGGATCGGGAGCTTTCCGGCGAACTTGCGGATCGCCTCGACTGAAATTCCCGCCTCGTTCGGCGTGCAGGGACCGGGCGAAATCACCAGTCGTCGCGGCCCGAGCCTGTCAATCTCCGCCAGGGTGATCTTGTCATTGCGATGAACGACTACCTCTTCACCCAGTTTCCTCAGGTACTGAACGAGATTGTAGGTAAACGAATCATAATTATCGATCATCAGCAGCATGTCAGTCCAACCCTCTGCGCGCCATTTCAACAGCCAGTTTGACACCCATCGCCTTGTTGACGGTCTCTTCGTATTCCGTTGCGGGGTCAGAATCGGCGACGATTCCGGCTCCGGCCTGCAAATGGATCATATCCTGCTGGGCGACCAGGGTACGGATGGCGATGGCCAGATCCATGTTGCCGTCGAATGAGATATAACCTACGGCGCCACCATAAATTTCCCGGCGGACCGGTTCCAACTCCTCAATGATCTGCATGGCCCGGATTTTCGGCGCACCGCTCAAGGTGCCCGCCGGAAAAGTTGCGGCAAACACATCCAAAGCATCCTGTCCGGGAAGGAGCCGACCGCTGACATTGGAAACGATATGCATCACGTGGGAGTATCGCTCGACGACCATCAGTTCATCGACCTGGACAGACCCGGTGGCACAAACCCGCCCCAGATCGTTACGGCCGAGATCGACCAGCATGATGTGTTCGGCCCGCTCCTTGGGATCCGCCAGGAGCTCTTCTTCAAGACGCAGGTCTTCCTCGGGCGTCTTGCCTCTCGGCCGGGTCCCGGCAATCGGGCGGACTTCCACGTGATCGCCTTCCTTGCGCACCAGGACTTCCGGAGAGGCGCCGATGACCCGGGTGTCGTCAAACTGAAGATAGAACATGTAAGGTGACGGATTAATCGTTCGCAATGCCCGGTAGACGTCGAAAGGGTCTGCGGACAGACGCCCAGAAAACCGCTGGGACAAAACGACCTGAATGACATCGCCGGCCCGCACGTAATCCTTGCAGCGTTCGACCGCCGCCTCAAAATCGGGGCGGCTGAAATTCGACAGCAGTTCTGGCACATCAAGATTTTTCACCGCCGCAGGGCGCTCCGGCAACGGCTTGCGCAGCAACGCCACCATTCTGTCGATCCTGGCAACGGCCTCGTCGTAGGAGGCACCGGGATCGTCCCCGTCTCTCAGGTGAACATTGCTGACCACCTTGATCTTCTGCTGCATGTTATCGAAGATCAGCAAAGTCTCGGTGATCAGAAACCAGCTCTCCCAGGCGCCGATCTCCCCCGGATTCTGCTCTGGGAGGGCCTCGATATGCCGCACCATATCATAACCGAGATAACCAACCGCACCGCCGTAGAAACGTGGCAGGCCCGGAATGGAAACCGGCATGTAGGGAGAGAGGAACCTCTTCAACTCCTGCAGCGGGTTGGGAGAGTTGCCGGATTCAACCGGCCTGCCGTCTTCGAGGATTTCGAACTGATGGCCACGACAACGAAAGGCCCGGCCGGACCCGACGCCGAGAAAAGAATAGCGCGCCCATTTTTCTCCGCCGGAGATACTTTCAAGCAGGAAGGCGCTCCTGTGATCGTCGATCTTGCAGAAGGCCGAGACAGGAGTTTCCATGTCCGCAAGAATCTCACGGTAGACAGGAATCAGGTTGCCCTTGCGGCCCAATTCATGAAAAGTATCGCGCGAAGGTAAGTACATGAAAATTCCCCGTGAATCGAATCTACGGAAAGTAGCATGAACCTTGGAAAACGGTCAAGAAATGCGGCCGAATTGACATTATTAAATGGTTGACCCCGCCTGCCTCCACTGCTATGCATGCAACAGAATCAACCGAGGCACTTTAGCCCCAACGTTAACCTTTTTCGCAGGAGACTTCATGATCCGCGCAACCCGTCGGGACATTGTCAAGGTACATTACATTGGTCGCTTGAATGATGGCACGGTCTTCGATCGGTCCCCGGACGATCGGCCACTGCATTTCATCCTCGGTCGCAATGAGGTCATTACAGGTTTTGATGAAGCTGTTGAGGGCATGTATCGTGGCGAACGCAAGACCGTGACCATCCCCTGCGAAAAGGCCTATGGCCCGACCGACCCGGGACTTGTGGAAACCATCGATCGCAGTGTACTCGGTCAGGTCGCTGAGTTGCAGGCAGGCAGTCAACTGGAAGTCACGAATCACGACGGCAGCGTGTTTCATGTCATGGTCCGCGATTATTCCGATGACCGGGTCACTTTGGACGCCAATCACCCCCTGGCGGGCCATGACCTCACCTTTGAAATCGAACTTCTCGAAGTAACAAAAGAAACCAAGGCGTCCTAAAAGCTTACTTCAATAAACTGGCAATAAAAAAGGGCGGGAGAATCTCCCGCCCTTTGAGCTTTGTTTGCGTAAACTGCCGATATTACTTCTTATCAGCCTCATCCACCGAGGGCTCCTCCACCGGTGCCACCTCTTCGGACACGGCCTCCTCTGAAGCAACCTCTTCAACCGGGGCGGCAGCTTCGACCACCTTGGCCTTGGGTTTCTCCGCGGTCTTGACCTTCTTCTTCGGCTTCGCCGTGAACTCGGTCTCCACCAGCTCGATGATCGAGAGGGCGGCGTTATCACCAGTACGGTGACCGACTTTAATGATTCGGGTATAACCGCCGGGACGGTCGGTGTAGCGCGGAGCGATATTGTCGAGCAACTTCGCTACGGTCTTCTTGTCGCGAACGACCTCGGCCACCAGGCGGCGGGAATGCAGGTCGCCCCTTTTCGCCTGGGTGATCAGCTTTTCAGCAACTTTGCGCAGTTCTTTGGCACGGGCATCCGTTGTGGTAATTTTTTCAGTGTCGAAAAAAGAGGTCACCATGTTGCGCATCATGGCCTTACGGTGACTGGTGTTGCGGCCCAGCCGTTTACCGGATTTTCTATGACGCATTGATATCAGATCCTTTCTCTAGATAACATTCCGGCAGGGGCACACCCTAAAGTTCTTCGTCGCTCTTTTCGATCATCTTCAGATATTCAGGGTCTGGGAAGCCATCCAGGTTGACCCCGAGGGTCAGCCCCATTTCCGAAAGAATATCCTTGATTTCGTTAAGCGATTTACGGCCGAAATTCTGTGTTTTCAGCATTTCCGCCTCAGATCTCTGAACGAGTTCTCCTATCAGGCGGATATTGGCATTCTTCAA
>JBFIMV010000074.1:0-8473 GCA_041611575.1 Desulfuromonadales bacterium
CTTGACCTCCTCGACCGACTTCTTGAACTCCGGATGGTCGGCGGTCACCGCGCCCGGCTTGACGCCGGCCAGGTAGTTGGCGATGGTGTACGGAATGACGAAGTAGCCATCGGCCAGGCCCTGCATCAGCGCCGAGGCGCCGAGGCGGTTGGCGCCGTGCACCGAGAAGTTGGCTTCGCCGAGGACGAACAGTCCCGGGACGTTGCTCATGCAGTTGTAATCGACCCAGAGGCCGCCCATCGAGTAATGCGGCGCGGGGTAGATGCGCATCGGCTGCTTGTAGGCGTTCTCGGCGGTGATCTTCTCGTACATCTCGAAGAGGTTGCCGTAACGCTCGCGGATGGTGTCCTCGCCGAGACGGCCGATCGATTCGGCAAAGTCGAGGTAGACGCCGCGCTTGCCGGGGCCGACGCCGCGATCCTCATCACACTGCTCCTTGGCGGCGCGGGACGCGATGTCGCGCGGGGCCAGATTGCCGAAGGACGGGTACTTGCGCTCGAGGTAATAATCACGATCCGCGTCAGCGATCTGGCCGGCCGGCTTCTCGCAATCCTCGACTTTTTTCGGTACCCAGCAGCGGCCGTCATTACGGAGCGACTCGGACATCAGGGTCAGCTTGGACTGATGCTCGCCGTGCTGCGGAATGCAGGTCGGGTGGATCTGGGTGTAGCAGGGGTTGGCCATGTAGGCGCCCTTTTTCGTGGCCTTCCAGGCGGCGGTAACGCTGCAGCCCATGGCGTTGGTCGAGAGGTAGAAGACGTTGACGTAGCCGCCGGTGGCGAGGATGACCGCATCGCCCCAGTAGGACTCGATCTCACCGGTCACCATGTTGCGGCAGGTGATGCCCTTGGCCACGCCGTCAACCACGACCAGGTCCATCATCTCGCGACGCTCGTAAAGCTTGACCGTGCCGGCCTTCACCTGGCGGGACAGGGCCGAGTAGGCGCCGAGCAGCAGCTGCTGGCCGGTCTGACCGCGGGCGTAGAAGGTACGTGAGACCTGGGCGCCGCCGAAGGAGCGGTTATCCAGGTAGCCGGCGTAGTCACGGGCAAAGGGCACACCCTGGGCGACGCACTGGTCGATGATGTTGTTCGACACCTGGGCCAGACGCCAGACGTCGGCCTCGCGGGCGCGGAAGTCGCCGCCCTTGATGGTGTCGTAGAACAGGCGGTAGATGGAGTCGCCGTCGTTCGGATAGTTCTTGGCGGCGTTGATGCCGCCCTGGGCCGCGATCGAGTGGGCGCGGCGGGCGCTGTCCTGGTAGCAGAAGGCTTCAACCTGGTAGCCCAGTTCGCCAAGGGAGGCCGCCGCAGCACCGCCGGCCAGGCCGGTGCCGACGCAGAGGATCTTGAATTTACGCTTGTTGGCAGGATTGACCAGCTTCGACTCGAAGCGATGACGATCCCAGGAAGTTTCGATTGGTCCGGTAGGACATTTGCCGTCGAGTATCATTAAACCTACCCCCTAAATCTTGATGAGTCCGAAAACGATCATCAGCGGAATGGAGATGTACCCCACGAGGAGTACGACACCAAGCAGCTTGCTGATCATTCCCATGACCGGAAGTGACTTGTCATTGCTCAGACCGATGGTCTGGAACAGGCTCTGGAAACCATGGGCGACGTGCAGGAACAGGAAGCCCATGCCGACCAGGTAGATGAGCACCGCGAGTGAACTCTGGAAGCCCTTGACCATCATGAAGAAGACATCGACCATGCCCGAATCGCCCATGGGCACGTAGATGTCGGGGTTGGTCACCCGGACGGTGAAGTGCAGGAGGTGGTAGATGGCGAACAGCGCTATCGCCACACCCGAGACGATCATCGTCTCCGCACCGAAACCGGTCTTCAGGCGCTTGACCTGCACGTTCTTCTCGGGAGTCGCCGCCTTGTTTTCCAGGGTCAGCTGAATGCCGTAGAAGATGTGAATCGCGAAAGCTGCCAGCATGACCAGCCGGAAGACCCAGACGAACGGTCCGAGGCTGTGCAGCTTCTGCGCATAAGCGTTGATTGCGTCGGCACCCAGGAAGACGGACGAGTTGCCCAGCAGGTGCACGCAAACGAACGCGACCAACACGATGCCGGTGAAGGCCATGATGATCTTTCTGCCCACAGAACTTTGCGTCAGTTGCATGATCTTGATCCTTGTCCAAATGTGTTGTGGTGATTAGAAACCGAAACAGGACCTACTCGCGGACCGGCCGGAGCCGGCACGACAGCGCACAGGACATGATGTCCCGTAACGCTTACCGAGGAGGCCCCCGCCAACGACTTGACAAACCCATAGAATTTCCCTTGTTCGAAAGGCTGCGGCCATTATGTGCTTCTCTCTCAGGGACCGCCGGCCACACCAATGCATACTGTATACAAGATTTACGTATACTAAACACCGTTTGGGAAAAAATAAAGTAAAAACTTCCAAGAATCGGGCCTGCGAAGATTTTCCCGCGGAACCGCCTGAGATCAGGACTCCCGGTCGGAAAGGTAAGCGACGACCTGACGCAGGGCCTGGCCTCTGTGGCTGAGGGAGTTCTTGACGTCGAGCGGCAGCTCCGCCATGGTGCAACCGGCTTCGACGACCAGGAAAAGCGGGTCGTAGCCGAATCCACCGTCACCCTGCGGCTGTCGCAGGATGCGCCCCTCGACGCGCCCGTCGAAAAGCTGAACCGCCTCTCCCGGCAGGCTGAGGGCCATGACGCAGCAGAAGGCCGCACCACGCTTGCTGTCCGGAACAGACTGCATTTCCTCGAGCAGCTTCTGATTGTTGGCGGCATCATCAGCGTCCGGCCCGGCATAGCGCGCGGAGTGGACGCCGGGCCGCCCGTCCAGGGCCACCACTGCGAGGCCCGAATCGTCTGCCAGGCAGGGGCGCCCGGTGAAGCGGGCAATGACCGCGGCTTTTTTCATGGCGTTGGCGGCAAAGGTGTCGCCATCCTCGACCACTTCAGGGGCGCCCGGGAAGGCATCCAGGCCAAGGACACGGACCCCCCGGGTCTCGAGCAGCCGGCGGATCTCCTTGAGCTTGCCGGCGTTGCGGGTGGCCACCACCAGTTCGGTCATGCGGCGGACCTTGCCGACCGTTGCATCGCCGTCAGGTCAAGGCACCCCTTGCGGGACAGCTCGCGCATGGCATCCAGCTCGGCATCGCCGAACGGCTCATCCTCTGCCGTCCCCTGCACCTCGACCATCCTGCCGTCGCCGGTCATGACGAAGTTCATGTCGACGCTGGCGCCGGAGTCCTCCAGGTAATCGAGATCGAGCACCGGCTGCCCCGCGACGACGCCGCAGCTCACCGCCGCAACGCTGTCCTTCAGGGGAGAGACCTTGAGCAGCCCTTTTGCCAGCAGGGCGTCAATGGCGTCGGCGAGAGCGACCCAGGCGCCGGTGATCGACGCGGTGCGTGTCCCGCCATCGGCCTGCAGCACATCGCAATCGACGACGATGGTCCGTTCGCCGAGCTTGTCCAGGTCGACCACGGCGCGCAGGGCCCGGCCGATCAGGCGCTGGATCTCGAGTGTACGGCCACCCTGCCTGCCACGCGCGGCTTCGCGCGGTGAACGGGTGTGGGTGGCGCGGGGGAGCATGCTGTACTCGGCCGTGACCCAGCCTCGGCCCTTGCCGCGCAGGAACGGCGGCACGTTCTCTTCAACCGTCGCATTGCAGAGCACTCGGGTGGCGCCGAAACTGACCAGCACGGAACCTTCGGCGTAGCGGGTAAAACCTCTTTCAAAAGTGACTGCACGCAGCTGATCAGCCTGACGGCCGTCGGCGCGGAGAATGACTGCAGAGCTCATGACTATGCTCCTGTGGAGGTGTTGAAAAAAGCTTTCAGCGCGTCAAACAGCGCCCGGGCAAAATCCTGCTGGCGCGCCGGGTCCTGCAACACGGCGAGGTCATCGGCGTTGGTCAGGCTCCCCATCTCCACCAGCACGCGCGGCAGATCTCCGCGGCCGAGGGGGAGCACCGGCCGTTCCTGGACATCGCGCACCGTGAATCCCGACCTTGTCAACTCCCGGCGCAGCAGGTTTGCCAGGATCTCGCTCGTATTGTCCGTGCCCAGACCTTCCGGGGTGTCACGTTCGCTCCGCGGCTGCACATACAGCATCACGCCGGAGGGCTGCGCCGACGGAAAGGACTGGGCATGCAGCGAGATCAGCACGTCGGCCCCACCTTCGGCAACAATTGACAGACGGCGTTCCGGATCGAGGCTGTAATCACCGTCGCGGGTCATGAGCACCGGCGCGTCCTGGTGCATCTTCAGCAGTTTTTCCAGGCGCTGGGCAACCGCAAGGGTGACGAGCTTCTCCTTGCTGCCCTTGAGGCCGAGCGCTCCGGCATCCTCACCGCCGTGACCCGGGTCGATGGCGACCACCCATTGACCGCTGTCGGCCACCGGCTCCTTCTTGCGCAGCAGGAACGCGAACAATCGGTCGAGGGGATCCTCGGCTTCGGTCTGCGCCGGCGGGCTGGTGTTGCGATAATGGAGAGGTTCGGCCAGCAGCGGCGCGAGCTGCCGCAGCAGGAAAGCTTCCGAGACGCGCAGTTTGCCGTCGATAAACCGGGGGCGATGGGCAATCGGGATCAGGTTGTCGCCAACCCTGAGAAATTGACTGCCGGGCGAGATGACCGCCCGGCCGTGAGAGGTACGGATCGTATAGACATGCTCGACCGAGTTCCACTCCCCTTCGAGCTTCAGGGCGGCCAGGACATCATCGATGGCGACGAAGGCTGTCCCTTCGCGCTGGTAGATATCCTCGAGAACCTGGGGCTTTTCACCGGCGCGGCCGATTTCGACGGCGGCGACGGCCGGCCCTGGCATGGCAAGGAGGACGAAGAGAGACAGGTGGAGCATCAGCAGGAGAATGCGTGGCATGGGGCGTTTTATACTCCAGTTGTTCCGGGCTGTCAACGCGAAGTCCGGGTCATTCTTCGTGGTTGGGGACCAGATCTTCGGCGACAGTTTCTTCCCTCTCCAGGGCAGCCAGGAGACGCCGCACCAGCTTGTCCTCGAGTTCGGCCAGGGCAGCCGCGTCCGACGGCAGCTGGCGGATCTGGGCACCGGCCGTCATGCTGTGGCCACCGCCGGTACCTAGCCCCTTGACGATCTTCTGCATGAGAATGCCCGCATGGGTTTCCAGGTGGCTGGTGCGCATGGAGAGGACACCCTCCTTGTGGTAACAACCGATGCCGAGGACGATCTCAACCCCGTCGACCCGCATCAGGAAGTCGGCAATTTCCGCAACGATCTCGGGGTGGTCTATGAGGTAAAGGTTAAAGATCAGCGCGTTGCCGTAAATGCGGGCATTCTTCAGGCCGGTCTGAAAATACTTGAAGTAGCCCCTGGAAACCTTCGGCCGGGTGATCTCGTGCAGGATGCGGTTGTTGCACAGGGGCATCAGCCTCAGGTAGGCCTCGCGGTCGGACCGGGTCCAGTCGCGACCGAGATCCTCGGTCTCCGACTTGATGGCATAAAAGAGGATGGTCGCCAGCTTGGTTGCGATCTTGACCTGCTGGGCCTGCAGGTATTCGAACAGGATGCTGGCCGAAGCGCCGTACTCGGGGCGCACATCGACCCAACGGCACGCCTGCGTGCTTTCCTTGAGCTGGTGGTGGTCGATGACCAGGTCGATGCGCCGCTCCCGCGGGAAGGAGTTGTTGCCGGTCTCGGGCTGGGTGTCGACCATGCAGACGGCGTTGAAGCTGTCCAGGTCGAGGCTTTCCAGCGGCACGGCCCTGATTTCGAGCTGCCGCACCATGGCCAGGTTCTCGCTCCGGCCGATCACGCCGCCAAAGGCGATGGTCGCCTGCTGCCCGGTCTTGACGTGGATAAGATGCTGCAAGGCGCAGGCCGCAGCCAGGGAGTCCGGGTCAGGGTGGTCATGGGTGACGATCAGGATCGTCCCCTTGCCGCGCAGCCATTCGATGATGCCGGTTGAAAAGTCTTTCGAGTGGCTGATATTGCAGTCGATGTTCGGGCTCATTGGATCAGACTTTCGAAAGCGAGGGCCACTGCCCTCAAGGGGGTATCGGCGGCGCGCGCTCCGGGCAACTGCGGGCCGCCGGGGAGGACGATGACCGGCTTGCCGAGCTTCAGGCCGATCGCCGCTTCGGAGAGTGTCCCGTACTCGCCTTCTACGGCGATCAGCGCTTCGGCCGTGTGGGCGATGATCACGTTGCGGGCATGCCCCATGTTGGTCGCGACCGGCAGGGTCACGTAGGGGTTTGCCTGACCGGCATCGGGCCCTGGAAGAATCCCGAGCACCTCGCCACCGGCCTCGACCGCACCCTTGGCCGCCGCCTCCATGACTCCGCCGAGGCCACCGCAGACGAGGACAGCTCCGCGTGTCGCGATCTCACGGCCGATCGCTTCCGCCAGTCTCGCGCCCTCCTGTGACGGGCGAGATGCGCCGATCACACCGATGATTATTTTGCGTTGTCCGGCCATGAGTTCGATTCGCCGCCCTGTCAATCGGGGAAAACACCATAGACATTAAATCATCAAACGCCCGAACGATTCAATCGCGCTCACATCAGCCTTTGCAACGCCGGGATGTCATCACGCAACCTGAACCTGGTCAATACATCGGCAACGGTTTCGCCGCGTTGCCTGATACGACCCGACGCGATCGGACCGAGCGCGTTGCCCGCGACCCTGAGATAGTCCACCCGGGCCGGATCGATCCCCATGATTCTGCAACAGGTGGCGTCCACCGCAGGCAGGTTGCGCCCCATCACCAGCACCCCGGCCGCAATCGGGTCACCCATGATGGGGCCGTCCCCCTGCATGCCGGTGATCCCGTCGACGATAGCGAAATGCGGCTTGAGGGTGGCGTTGATGTCGACGATGGACTGTTCAATGCCTGCCCAATGCAGGACATTCTTCGGCCAGCCATAGACGCTGCCGGGCATGACCCCGAAAAGGTTCTTCATGGAGAGAGTGACGCCCGCCCAGTGATGCGTCTTCATCTTCGCCAGGGAGACGATCCAGTCGACCTCCTTGAGCGTCGCCGGGAAAGTCAGCTTCTCCAGGGCATTGTAGCCGGTACGGTTGGCGAGGCTGAACAGGTCGTCATGGTTCAGGTCGACAAAAGGGATCCGGTCTTCGTAAAGCACCTCGGCCAAACCGGTCTCTTCAAGCACCATGAATGTGTCACTGACATGCCCGGGGCCTTCACCGACCAGCACCCTGGCCGCACCGAGGCCCAGGAAGGCTTCGATCACGCCGCGCACGACCAGCGGGTGCGTGTTGATGTGCTCATGGCCCTGAGACACTTCCACCAGGTTGGGCTTGAGAAGGATTTTCTTGCCTCGGACCTCCTCCGGCATGACACCGAGTTCACGAAGACCGCGGCTAATCACCTTGCCCAGGTCCTGACCGTACGTTGTCGCCCTGGCGATGAAGACCTCCGCCGGGGGCAGTGACGGCGGCTTGATCAGGTAATGGATCCCGGTGCCGAGGACTGCGCCGGCGGTGGCGCCCCACAGCAGCTGGCGACGGGTAATTCCCCGGGATGAAGCCCTGTTGTTCGATTCAGACATTGTCCGGCACCTGCGTCCTCAGTTGTTCCATGGCATAGAGCAAGATGGCCAGGTGTGTGGTGTTGTAGGCCCCGTAGCGCTGCTGGCGGGACAGGCAATCAACAGCGAGTTCGTGACCATTGTCTACCGGAACCTGCCAGGAAGACAAGCCGATCAGCGCCCAGCCGAGAGAGTGCGGCGTCACGAGCCCGGACAAGCGCCCCTGCAGGTACCTCAGGCTTCCGGCGACCTTTGTCCGTTCAACATGACCGGACAATGCCCACAGCGCCATCCCCGTCGGCACGGGCATGGGGTTGAGATATTGATCGAACACCACGGTGCTTCCATAATTCCAGCCACCATCCGGGAGTTGTCGATCGATCAGCAGCCTGATCCCGGACAGGGTGCGCTCATGGTCAGCCCGGCCGGCCAGGGTCAAGGCCCTGACGGCCATGGCCGTCGGCTCGACCCAGGTATGGGTGTGGTTGGTCCACGGCCAACCCGGTACAAGGCCTTTCGGGAAATCCAACGAGCTTTCTTCGTGCGGCAGCTTCTTATTAACCACCCCCAGGATAAAGCCTATGGCCCGGTCATGTGCTTCCCGGTATTCGGTGACGCCCGAGAAGGCCAGAGCGCCCGGGAAGGTTGGCCAGAAGGCTTCGGGATGGTTTGCGGTGACCGGGATGCTGCCGTCGGCATACTGGCTTGCCTTGAGCCTCGCCCGTGCTGCGGATGCTATCTCACCATGGAGTTGATATGCAGCAAGGCAGTGAATGACCCAGGCCGTTGCGTCCGGACGGTAATCGCCCCCGGGCTGCTCAGGGAAGCCGCCATCAGCCCTGCGTCGGGCTATGAGCGTCTGGAGTCCTCCTGCCGGGTCAGTCACTGTCATCGGTCACCGAGTCGCTGAAGATAACGGTTGGCCCATCGGATCGTTCACCACAAGTCCCCCCGAA
>JBFIMV010000075.1:0-8439 GCA_041611575.1 Desulfuromonadales bacterium
CTGCGCGCCCGCCTGCGCGTCAACGAGGTGATCGTCACCCTGTTGATGAACTACATCGCCATCCTCTGGGTCGACTACCTGATCTACGGCCCCTGGAAAGACCCGAAGGGCTTCAACTTTCCGCTGACCGCCCAGTTCGCCGACGCTGCGCGGCTGACGCAGTATTTCGATACCCGGCTGCACAGCGGCTTCTTTCTCGGCCTGTTCATGGCCCTGCTCCTCTATGTCTTCATGGAACGCACCATCTGGGGCTACGAAATCAAGGTGATCGGCAGCAACCCCGCGGCAGCCCGCTATGCCGGCATGAAGACCGGGGCCGCGATCTTCCTGGTGCTCTTCCTGAGCGGCGCCATCGCCGGCGTCGCCGGCTTCAGCGAAGTGGCCGGTTTGCAGGGACGGCTGCAGCACGGCATCTCTCCGGGCTACGGCTACACCGCGATCATCATCGCCTGGCTGGCAAAGCGCAGCGCCATCGGCGTGGTGATCGTTTCCTTCCTGATGGGTGTCCTGCTGGTGGGCGGTGACAGCCTGCAGCTCTTCTGGCAGCTGCCGGTCGCCTTCGTCTACGCCTTCCAGGGGCTCATCCTCTTCTTCCTGCTCGGCTCGGATTTCTTCGTCCGCTATCGCGTGCGCCTGCGCAGAGAGGTGACCTGACATGGTCCTCGAAATCCTGCTTGATGCCACGGTGCGCGCGGGAACACCGATTCTCTTTGCCACCCTGGGCGCGATCATCAATGAACGGGCCGGCGTCATCAACCTCGGCATCGAGGGGCTCATGCTGATCGGCGCGCTGTCCGGGTTTGCCGCCGCCCAGCTCAGCGGCAGCCTGGTGGTCGGCGTTTTGGCCGCGTTTGCTGCCGCACTGTTGGCCGGCTCGATCCACGCTTTCGTCACGGTCAACCTGCGCGGCAACCAGATCGTCAGCGGCCTGGCCCTGACGATGTTCGGCGTCGGCATCACCGCCCTGTTCGGTCGCGGCATGGTCGGCATCCGGCTCGACGGCTTCACCCGCATGCCGGTCCCCGGGCTGAGTGAACTGCCGGGCATCGGCAAGGCATTCTTCAACCAGGACCCGCTGATCTACGCCAGCTTCCTGCTGACGGTGTTGATCTGGGCCTTCTTCTACCGCACGCGCTGGGGGCTCGCGCTGCGAAGCGTCGGCGAGAACCCTGCGGCCGCGGACACCTGCGGCATAAGCGTCACCCTCTACCGCTTCTGCGCCGTCGCCGTCGGCTCCGGTATCGTCGGTGTCGGTGGCGCCTACCTGTCGCTCGCCTACACGCCCCTGTGGATGGAGAACATGTCGGCCGGACGTGGCTGGATTGCCGTCGCCCTGGTGATCTTCGCCTCCTGGTCGAGCGGCCGGGCGATGGTCGGCGCCTACCTGTTCGGTGGCCTGACCGCCCTGCAGCTCCGCTTTCAGGCGATGGGCACCGAAGTGTCTGCGCATATCCTGCAGATGCTGCCCTACATCTTCACCATCATCGTCCTGGTAATATCCACCATCCGCCTCGAGAAAGGGGCTTCACAGCAGCCTGCCGGACTCGGCGAGGCCTATGACAGGGAAGACCGCAAATGACGGCAGCCGGCGCCCTTCTGCTGAAGTACATCCATGAGCGCGGCCGCATCGACGGTCAGGTGATCAAGGTCGACACCTTTCTCAACCACCTGGTCGATCCTCACCTGCTGCGAATCATGGCTGAGGAAATCGCAAGCCGTTTTGCCGGACATGGCGTCACCAAGATCCTTACGGCGGAAACCAGCGGCATCATGCTGGCCCAGGAAGTCGCCATGCGCCTCGATCTCCCCTATATCTATGCCAAAAAAAAGAAGCCGATCACCATGACCGGCTTCTTTTCTGCGGAGAGTTATTCCTTCACAAAACAGGAATCGACGACTCTTTTCGTTTCCAGTGAAGTTCTTGACAGCAATGACCGCGTCCTGGTCATCGACGACTTCTATGCCCGCGGCGCAACCCTCAAGGCGTTGCGGGACATCATCGATCAGGCAGGAGCACGCTTCCTGGATGCCGCCGTCGTCATCAACAAATCGGAGCGGCGCGACATTCACGCCATCCTCACCCTGGAAGATTTACGGACCGTTTGAAACAGAAACTGTGAAACACGGCCCGACACGGGCACCTGACAGCCCGGGCCTTCGCAACTCGACCCGTGTCCGAACAAGTCCTGAAAAAAGCCCCTACCAGGAACGCACCGACCCCGAATCGACATGCACGAAGTTCGACTTGGGGTAATAGCCCACGCCGCCCATTCTCAGGTCAAGGGCAGCACGACGAAGCTTTTTCAAAGGGTATCCGGGGAGACGAAGGTCAACAGCCATCCCCTTCATGTGGTAACTGTTCTTGGCAACCCGCCGCGACTGGCTGCGCAATTCACTGTTTGACTCCGGCGAACGGTAGCCTGAGATAATTTCGAAGGGACGGGTTGCACCAACTTTTCGGGAGATGGCCGCCATCAGGTCAAGGGTTACGGGATCAATGGAATGAACCTCGTCAGTGCGATGATCCCGCAAGACGTAGCTGATTTCCTCAAGCGAGCCTTCCAGGTAAACTCCCTTTTGCCAATAAACCAGCTTTCTCAGCTCCTCACCGGTATGGGTATTGAGCAGGCTCAGGCTCCGTTCCTGCACACCGGTCAGTCCGAGCTGCGCCAGCACCTGGCCCGGCACCAGGCAGGCCGCCGAGGCAAGAAGGCCGGCCTTGAGCAACAGGCGGCGATAGGGATCTTCAGGTTGTTCGTTTTGATTTCTTTTGAAAAATGAATTCATCACAGGCCTTATCCGGAACAATTTATATTTTTGGAGGCAATAATGAGCAAATGCCGTTCCAAAAAATACCGAATCTAAGAGCTCTTATGATCGGTTCAAGTGAACCGAAACGCCATAACAAAAAAAGGGAACAATAACAGCACGTTGAAAGACAATCTTTCAGCCTGTTAATTTATGTTCGCCTTTCAGAAGACGCGAGCGAGCAGAGAAAACGAGGTGATCAGAAATAAATATCACACAGCCGGGTGACATCTTTGTGTCATCCGGCTGTGTGATATCACAGAAAGCGGGTTGCTTGCAATCAAATTTCTTATGTGCTGCAGTTACTTAAGAGTATTTCATTCGAGTTCGAAGGCGATTTTCAGAACAACCTGATATTCGGAAACCTTTCCATCTTCGTCGATGTGGCCGCGGATATTCTGCACCTCGAACCAGGAAAGCTTCTCGAGAGACTCCTTTGCACGGTCAACCGCTTTGCGAATAGCTTCTTCAACACTCTCCGGCGAAGTGCCGATCACCTCGATCTTCTTATAGACACGTGGTTCTCCGTAGGACATGGGACACCTCCTGTTATGACGATGGGACGCCTTGCATGCAATCGGCCGCGATGTTCTCCATTCTGCAGGGATCCGCGACCCGCCTGATTCAATCTTAACAGAAAGCTCGCGCGACGCCAGTCAACAGGGCAGTGGGCCAGAGAAACGCATCAGGCGCCGTAACGGCCATGATGTACCCTGGAGAAAGGCAGTTCATCCAAAGCATGACCGGCCGGCTCCTCTGCCGGGTAGCCGATGGCGACAGCACAGACTACGGCACGATCGGACGGCAGGTTCAGCAGGCTGCGGATGTACTCTTCCGAGGACAGGTAGTTATTGTACTGGCGCAGCCTGAACTGCACCCAACAGCTCCCCAGGCCGAGGTCGACGGCCGCCATTTGCAGGAGGATCGCTGCGATGGCACAATCTTCTATCCAGACATCACTCAGGGAAACATCGGCCGTGACGACGATGGCGAGCGGCGCCCCCGCGATCAAAGAGGCGCCGTGCTGTTTGGCCTGGGCGAGTTTTTGCAGCAGCTCCGGGGTGTCGATCACCAGAAACTCCCAGGGGTTGCGTCCTCTCGACGTCGGAGCGCGCACGGCGACTTCGATCAGCGTCTTGATCTTGTCGGGCTCGACTGCCCTGTCCTGAAACCGGCGGATACTGCGACGCTTGCGCAGAAGATCAATAAATCCAGTATTCATAATCAGTTCTTTTCCAGATATGCACGGAGAATGTCAACCGACGCCATGTCAATTGACTGAATTTCGATGCCGAAACCTTGTGGTAGCGCAAGGTTTTTGCGAGGGAAGCCCTGGTTGATCCAGGCAATTCGCCCTTCAAGTTCAATTTTTTTCGAGCTGATGGTCGGCAGGATAAACGACGCGGTAACGCGCTTGTCGGGCGGCAGCTCCTCACGAAATTCAACGTAGAGACCGTGCAGGCTGACATCGACCCCCCTCCCCCTGTATGCCTTCGAATTGATGGCAAAATCAACCGTCATCTGGCAGGGAACTCGTCGTTCACGCCGTTCGATGTTGAACAGGTGACGGTGTCCGAGGTTGAGAAATTCATCCCGCCCGAAAGGCTTGGAGAGATATGCATCACAACCCGACGCTTTGACTTCTTCAGCGGTCGCATCCCGGACCGGAGTAAAAATCAAGACGACGGGGATTTTCCGCAGTTTCGGGTGGCTCTTGAATTTACGGCAGGTTTCTATGCCGGTCATTCCCGGCATGGCGACATCCATGTATATCAGGTCGGGCCACTCGCGCAGCGCTGTATCGTACGCCTCCTGGCCACTGGCAGCCATGAGAATCGCGGCAGGCGTTCTGCGAAAGTAGTCCTTCATGACTTCCCGGAAAAACGCGACATCGTCAACCAGGAGAATTTTCAAATTCTGATTGGCCATCCTTTACTCCCCTAAGCAGGCATTGAAGTCCAAGAGTCATATTCAACAGGCATCATTATCAAGGAATCAAAGACAGGCCCTGCACACATCGACCTCAGATCGGCGACATCATCAATCACCCGTTTCGAGAAGATCCTGAAGCTTGGTAATCTTTCTTGTAACCGCCTGTTGCAGTCGATCTTCACCGAGCATGTAGGCGAGCTGGCCGACCATCAGATAGACATCGGCGAGCTCGTTGACAACGTTTTCCAGATTGGCCTTGCCGCGTTCATAATGCTTGAGAGTTGCAATCAGTTCGGCGCATTCTTCGATAAGCTGATCGTATTGAGCTTTCTCGCCCCATTTTTCCAGTGTTTTCTCGTAGATTTCACGATACTGCATCATGCCCGTCGCTTGTTTGTGGGTCGTGCAAATGCACGACAGGGTTGAATGTCTCTGCAAACGTTTATCGCGCGACAGATGCAAAAATTGCGTTGCGGATGCGCCATAAAATGTTACGGAAGGACAGATTAGCAGGGAATCAGTGTGTCGGAAAGAGAAGAATCAACAACAATCAGTCAACCGGGAAAAGACGAAGGACGAAATAGCAGGCCGTAACCCGAGATGGGTTGAATCGCGCGTCGGCGACAAGCGCTTATTTGGCGGGTTCTTCGCGCTGCTCCTTGACTGCATCACACTCCGCCATTGTCTCGAGGCAGAGGTTCCGCACCATGTCATAGGAAAGGCAGATGCCTTCGATCACTTCTTTTTCGGCTCTCTCGCAGCGACTGACGTCGATGACTCTGAGGTTCATGCTGGCCTCCTCTGTCTTTGCGATCAATCTACATGGAGTTCCCTTGACCATTAGACAGAGCAAGTGCCATGCCATAACTGCAATTGATTCGGAGAGCGTATCAGAAGACGGGAGTCTGGGGTTCAAGAACGCGCAAGAACGGGCCGGTCATACCGGCAAGCAGAAATGCAGAGGAAGGAACAAATGGTTTGTCAGTGGAGAGTACCTCTCCGTTCCGGCCCACGATAGCCACCGTTGTTAATGTGGGAGACGATTCTGACAGGGTCGACGCCAACGGTCACCCAACCATTTGATCTCTTGAATTTGGACACGCGCTCCGTCTCAAGGAGGACGTTTAGCACCCGTGGCGTGAAGTGGTGATAGGTGCCGTCCTTGAGGATCACATCAATGTAGGAACGCTCTGCCCGGCGCAGATTGATCTGACCAAACATGACTCACCTCACTGTGGGTAGACACTACACTTTTACCACTTCACACGCTCGTTGCAAGCAAAAAAAACAACTGTTTTTCAAGGACTTCCACAACCACAAGGAAGTTCAAACAGTTAGCAGGCATCAAATTGACCACAAAAAGACTCAACCGCCAGAAAGATTCATGGCGGCTGAAAAGGTGGCGGCCCCGGCGCGATTCGAACGCACGACCTACCGCTTAGGAGGCGGTTGCTCTATCCTGCTGAGCTACGGGGCCATGTGAGAGTGCTGTGTGCTGCGTGCTGTGCAATGAGAGTTAAAACTTCAACAGACTGAAGGTCTTGCCGTCCGGCAGCCGCTTGCGCCCCCCAAGCTCTTCAAGTTCGGCCATAAAGGCGCATTCGACCAATTCGGCGCCGAGTTCCTCGACCAGCTTGACCACTGCCGAGACAGTGCCGCCGGTCGCGAGCAGATCGTCGGCGATGATCACCCGGTCACCCGGGTTGAACGCATCTTCGTGAATTTCCAGGGTATCTGTACCGTATTCGAGATCGTAGGAAATCTGGCGAACCTTGTAAGGAAGCTTGCCGGGCTTGCGTACCAGGGTGATGCCCACCCCCAGCTTGTAGGCAAGCGCCGAACCGAGCACGAATCCCCGGGCCTCGACGCCGACGATCTTGTCGATACGCTGTCCAACGTAGCGGTGGGCAATCAGGTCAATCATGCGATGGTAGCTGCGTCCGTCCGAAAGCAGCGTCGTGATGTCCTTGAAGAGGATGCCCTTCTTGGGGAAATCTGGCACATCACGGATTATCTTCTTCAATTCCTCCATAAAGACTCCTGGTGAGGTTGACTGTCTAGTCGGTCGCTGACAGGTCGCGTTCGGCGAGCAACGCGCGCAGCTTGTCGAGGGTTTTCGCCTCGATTTGACGGATTCTCTCACGTGTGACGCCGAATTGTCGACCGATGGTGTCCAGAGTCTGCGGATCCTGGTCATCCAGTCCGAAACGCAGGGCAATGATCTCCTTTTCGTTGTCGTTCAGCGTCGACAGCAGCTCGATGACGATGTGGTACTTGTTGAGCCACTCGGCCAGTTCCAGAGGGCTGACGACGCTGGTGTCCTCAATGGTGTCAATCAGGCTGTAATCACTGTTTTCCCCCATGGGGTGCTCAATCGAATAAGTCTTCTTCAGCAGGACCAGCAGTCGACGGACATAAGCGGGGTCGACGCCCATGGTGTCGGCGACTTCCTTGATCTGCGGTTCCCGGTTGAATTCGCGCACCAGCTCCCGAGTGATCTTGATCAACTTGTTGATGTCGTCCGAGACGTGCACCGGCAAGCGTATGGTGCGACTTTGATTGACCAGGGCCCTCTCGATGGATTGGCGGATCCACCAGGTTGCGTAGGTTGAAAACCGGCATTCCTTGCTGATCTTGAAACGTTCGACCGCCTTGATAAGCCCCAGGTTCCCCTCTTCGATCAGATCGAGGAAGGGCAAACCGCGATTCATGTAGCGCTTGGCAATCTTGACCACCAGGCGCAGGTTCGACTCGATCATCCGGTCGCGCGCAGCCATATCGCCTTTTTCGATGAGCCGGGCGAGCTGTCGTTCTTCTTCGGCGGTCAGGAGGGTCGTTTTCTGGATATCCTTCAGGTAGAGCTTGATCGCGTCCATCGAGAAATCTTCGTAATCCTCGGTGGCTTCGCGCTCATCCTCTTCTTCCTTTTCCGCCTCGGCGAGACTTTCCTGGTCCGGCTCGTCCTCGCCGTCGTCGTCACTTTCCTTCGGCAGGTCGTCTTCCAGCTCTATTTTTTCGTCGTCCTGTAAATCATCTTTCATAGATTCCGATCCTTTATAATTGGAAGCAAAGAAGTCTATGTGAGCCACATGCCTATGGCAAGAAAAAAATCGGGTCAACGGCACCCTTCCCCTGCCGAATTTCAAAATGAAGTCGGGGGCTTTGACCGTTTGGCGGCGAACCGCTCAAGGCGATCTTGTCCCCCTGCCCTACATAATCGTCGATAGAGACCAGGTTTTTCCGGTTGTACCCATAGACAGAAAAGTAACCGTCCGAATGTTCGAGAATCACAAGATTGCCATAACCGCGTATCGCGTTGCCACTGAAGATGACTTTACCGGCGGCGGCCGCAACAACCGGCGTCCCTTCCTTGAGGCCGATCTCGATCCCCTTGTAGGTATTCTGGCCATTCTTGCCGAACTTGTTCAGCAAAGTGCCCTTGGCGGGCCAGATGAACGTGCCCTTGGCCGGTGCTTGCGCGACTGCCGGGCTTTTCGCGGCAGATTTGGGTGGCGTTGGCCTGGTGCTCTGAATTTCCGGTTCTTTTGCCCTGGACACCGGCGCGGGTGCTGCCTGAGTGACGGCATGTGAAGGTGGCACGGGTGCGGCAGGCTGAGTGACTGCTGCGACCGGCACTCTGCGCAACTGTGTCGCTCCGGGGATAAAGAGCTTTTCGTTGATTCTCAAGGTGGTCGGATC
>JBFIMV010000076.1:0-8410 GCA_041611575.1 Desulfuromonadales bacterium
CAGATGCCGGAAGCAAAAGCAAAAAAGCCCTGATTCGGGGGGGCAGATGCAAAATAAACCCGATGGATTTAAGGTATGAATGGCGTTTGATGCCGGTTATCATGAACCTTAAGCCCCCGAAAGAACTGCATCGTGACTCCGGATGCCATCCTTCGCTCCCTGGCATTGGGCTCTTCGCTGTCAGCACGCACCTCGTGCCTGGCGTGGTAATGGCGCTGAGCAACTTCAACCTCTGCCTGCCGGGCGACAGCAAGCGGCAAACAGAATATGAATATGGAAAAAATCAGGAAACTTCTTCTGCAAATTGCGCAATTGTCCCAAACTGATAGCAATAATCGACTCTATCGTTTATTTATGGTTCGAAGCCCTCGAACGCAGGCCTTTTCACTGCGTGCAGTCAATGACCACAGGGAGATGTCGACATGAAATCATTTCTTCGCGAGAACCCGACCATCGCTTTTGGCCTGGGTTTGCCGCTGCTGCTCGTTGTAGTTTTTCTGCTGATTTCGGGGATTCCTGCGCTCATGGTCGCCCCTCCGCAATACGACGTGCTTTACGCGACGGAATATTACAATTACCAGAACGGCGTGCAGATATCCGTCGTCGGCCAGAAGGTTCAGGTCATCCACCAGGGGGTTGAACAGGCCAGCCGTAAGCCGCGTCTCTGGCGCTACAACCCGAAAACCGGGGCGGTGAGAGAGATCGCCGTCTTATTGCCACCCGGTCTGCCACAGGCTGGAAAAGAACCTGCGACTCCCGGGGACGCTGCAAGAACAACCGTGGTCAGTGTCCCTGACCTTGAAGGGCTGACGGTCGATTCGTCGAGCATTGCACCGGATGGATACGAATTCAGATCTGGCAGCACGCGTTACTCGGGAAATATCTTCGGCGAGCTGTTTTATTCCGCGCGCTATCGCGATGAAGCTGTGTTGACGAAAAGCGGGCGCAGCATCCCCCTGCCGAATGCCGTCGGTCGCTACTACAGCAACAGCACCCAATTCATCGGCTGGGTCATTGCACCATGATTTCGCTGCTGATTCTCATCGTCATCCTGCTGTTGATTGGCGGGGGTATCTGGTGTTGGCCGCTGGTTGCAGGGGTTCTGGGCATCTCAGCCGTCTCGGACAAGTCCGGCGCGCTGAAGAACATCGCGCAGCTCATGAAGACTTACGACATCACGCTCGCCGAAGTCGAATCCGCACTGACTACGTCTGCTTCCAACAACGCTGCGACAGCCGGGCGCAGCAAGAGCGAGGTCGCCAAGACGCTCTTCATCTATCTCGGAGCGATTTTCATTCTCGCCGGCATCGGCACCTACATCGGCATGTTCTGGAACAGCATGGGCAGTGCCATGCGGATTTTCGTGACCCTGGGCGTTGGCTACATTCTCCTCGTTGTCCTGGTTTCCGCCCTCCATGAAAATAAATTCCCCAGGCTTATCCTGCCACTGACGATTGCCTGCATGGTCATGATGACCAGCGGCTGGTTCGTGTTCATTCACGAGGTGTTCCCGCACGGTGGCAACTGGCGAGCCGCGACGCTCTTCGTCTTCGGCATGATGACCCTGCACCAGGGTGCATTGTTCGGCAAATACAGGCATACCGTGCTGGCATTCACGGCTCTCTTTTTCGTTTACGGCTTCATGCATGTGGGCCTCGACATGCTGGGCATCCCGGTCACTTATATCGCCATCGTGCTTGGCGCCTCGGTCTTCCTGGTCGGTGTCGCACTGGAAAAAACATCCCACCGGATCCTCACTGAGCCGGCCCTGTTCATCGGTATCTGTTGGCTGAACGTTGGCTTGTTCGACCAGATGGCGCTGTACACATCCGCCAACTGGGCGAGCCTGGTCACCGGGGTGTGCCTGATGCTCACCGCTTACGGTCTGCAGAAGGAGGGGCGGTATCATCGCCTGGTAGGGCTCTATTATTTCATCGGATCGATCATCTTCTATAGCGGCTTGTTCGATCTCGTTCAGGACACGCCGGTCGAGCTCCTGTATCTCGCGGTCACGGCCGCGATGCTCTATGCCTGCGTCGTGCTGCAGAGCCGGGCGCTGTTGTTGACCACCGTCATTGCGATGCTCGCCTTCATCGGGTATTTCTCCGCAGAACATTTCGCAAACTCGCTGGGCTGGCCAATCACGCTGGTTCTCATGGGTGTTGCCTTCCTGGGCGTCGGCACAGTCGCCATCAAGGTCAAGCGGCGTATCTAGGCCGCTGGTTTCGAATTCAGGGGCTAGGACAGCTTCGGCAGGATGGCGCTGGCGAAGCTCAGGACGAAGAAGAAGCCGCACATGTCGGTCACCGTGGTCAGCAGCGGGCTCGACACCAGCGCCGGGTCCATCTTCATCCTTTTCAGCAGCAGCGGCAGCAGGCCGCCGAGGGTGACGGCGACGATGGTATTCGCCGCCAGTGCGCCGCCCACCACCAGGCCGAGATAAGGATTCCCCTTCCACAGGTACGCCACCCCGCCCAGCAGCAGTCCAAGGGCAAGACCATTGATTATCCCGAGCAAGGATTCCTTGCGCATGACGCGCAGCAGCTCGTTCGGCCGCACCAGGCCGAGGGAGAGCTCGCGCATGCTGACGGCGACCGCCTGGTTGCCGCTGCAGCCGCTCATGTCGCTGACCATGGGGAGGAAGACCGCGAGGGTGATCGCCGCGGCGAGGGTGTCCTGGTAAATGGCGATGACGCTGGCGGCGATGATGTTGAGCACGATGTTGAGGCTCAGCCAGGAGAGCCGGCGACCGGATCGGTTGAGCAGCGGCATGGTGCGGAACTCCTCGCCGCCGATGATGCCGCTCAAGCCGAGGAACTGCCTGACGGTCTTTTCCCGCCGCGCTTCTTCGACCGATTCGGGGAGCACGACGCCGACCATGCGCCCCTCGCTGTCGACCACCGGGGCGCCGAACAGGTCATGGTCCTCGAAAAAATCACGCAACTCGTCGAGCCGGCTCTCGACCGCGAGCTTGAGCGGGTCGCGGATCATGATGCTTTCGAGTTTCGCGCTCTTCTTGGGGAAGAGCAGGTCATGCATGCGCAGCACGCCGATCAGTCGCTCGTCATCATCGGTGACGTAGAAGTATTGGACATGATAATCGGCATACTCTTCCCGATTGTCCTGGAGATCCTTCAGGACTTCAGCAATGGTCATCCCGGCCGGGAAGCTCAGGTATTCGGAGACCATCAGGCCGCCCGCGGTGTCGGCCGGGTAGGCCATGAACTGCCGGGCTTCTTCGGCATCTTCCGGGTCCATCCGTTCAAGGATGGCCTCGGCGTCCTCTTCGTCCATCTCGCCGAGCAGGTCGGCGAGATGGTCGCTGTCGAGCTCTTCGAGGATGGCCGCGGCCTGCTCCGGCGGCAGGTCGTCGATCAGGTCGGCGGCCTGGACATCGGAGATGTCCTCGATAATCTCGGCGGCGTCGGCCGGAGTCAGCAGCTGGAACAACCGTCCCTGGTCCTCGGCGCTGAGGCGCGAGATGGCGCGCGCCGTTTCCGTCGGGCTCATGTCATCGATGAAGTCGAACAGGCGGGTGGCGTCGCCGGCTGCAATCAGTTCCTGGATGTCTTCCCAGGGGCGTTCTGGCTGGTCGGGCGTGGCTGTGACCGGGTTGGTTTCCATGGACTTGACGTATCCTTGCGGGAGAGAGAATTCATGGGATTATACACGGCGACAAGCTGATCAGGGAGGGCTGTTTTCAAGTTTCTCCTCCAGGCGGCGGAGGGTTCCTTCGAGGATGGTGTCGTTGACGCCCATGCCGATGTACCCGGTCTGGCCGTAGGTGTCATAAAGAGATATCTGCTCGATGAGCGCCTCGATCTCGACCCGCAGGTCGTGCGAATCCTGCAGAAGATCGGCGAGGGCAAAGATGCGTTTCGCCAGGAAGTCCGGCAGATCATCTTTTTGTTGAGCTTCCCTGGTCACCGCGTGCAATCGGCCGATAAGGTCCATTTCGTCCACTTTCATGTTCTGCGAGAAGTAAATATTAGCATGCCGAAGAAGGGAGCCGGTAGTGTGATAATCTATCAGCAGGCAGCAGACATCCGGGTACGTGACTTTCATTCCGGTGGCAGGCCGAACCCGAGTGGTCCCGTCAACAGGGATGGAACATGACCGGAAGTTCCCCTGTCGCATCCGGGCTTAGCCGTATGGCCCTGGTATATTCCCGGGGCAGAAAGGAGATGGACATGAAGCGAACCATCCGCGCGGGAGCCGTAGTCGTGGCGACGCTGTTGGCATCGAAGGCCGCGGCCCTGCAGGTCGGCGACGTGGCCCCCGATTTCACCGCGTTATCGACCGATGGCGAGATCGTGCTCAGCCGGGTCGTGGAGCAGAAGCCGGTCGTCCTGGCTTTGTACTACGCCGACTTCACCTCCGGCTGAACCAGCGAAATGCAGGCTTTTCAGAACGACATCGCGCGTTTTGAAGAGCTCAACGCCCAGGTGCTGGGCGTCAGTGGCGACACGCTGGAAACCCACCGGGAGTTCATCAAGAAGCTCGGTTTGAGCTTCCCGTTGATTGCCGATGACGGCACGGTCCGAAAGCTGTACGGCGGCGGCCGCATCACCTACCTGATCGATCGGTCCGGTGTCATCCGCCATGTCCAAAAAGGCATGCCGGACAACAAGGTGCTGCTCGGCGAACTCAGGAAGCTGCCCTCTCCCTAGAGGGTCACGCAGCGACAGGCATCGTCGGCTCCTATGTGCTTCGGTCGCTGCTCTGTCGCTTGTGGAGAATTCAGCTGCCGGCACCGAATGCCGCCAACCCTTCGTATTTCGGGCAGACGCAGTGCGGTGCCCGCGGGACCCTGCGGCGTTCCACCTCGACTTCGACATCGAAGTCGACCAACACCGGCAGGTGATCGGAAAAGGGGACCCGGGGCACCTGGAAGCCGTGCACCTTGATCTCCGGGCTGTGCAGAACGAAATCAAGGTGCCGCTGCGGGTTCTTGCTCGGGTAGGTCGGCAGCCCGTCGATATTGGCGTTCTGCAAACCGGTGGCCGCCAAAAACAGGTCGATTTCGCGCTCGCCCCAGAGCATGTTGAAATCCCCCGCCACCAGGCAGGGCCGGTCGGTTTTCTTCACCAGGTCGTACAAAGCGTTCAGCTGGTGGTGGCGAGCCCGGCCGCCGATCGACAGGTGAGTCAGGTAGACCACCAGGTGTTCCAGGTCCAGCTCAATCACCAGCCGTTTCATGCCGCGCTCGAAATAGTGGAAGGTCTCGTTGCGGATGCGGTCCCGCGCCAGGAATGCGTTCCCCTGCTGCTTCATCACCGGAACCCGCCGCCAGAAAGATTCCCTGCCGTACTTGATCGAGTGCGAATGGTAGTGCCCCAGCGATTCTGCCAGCAGTTCGGCCTGGTTCACCCCGCCGGTACGGAACGAGCCGTGGTCCACCTCGATCAGGCCGACCAGGTCAGGCTCGAGATCGCGCAGAAAGCCGCTGATGCGCTCCAGGTTCTCATGCGAGGAGCGGACATAGCCGTGCAGACCCGGCCCGGTGGCATAGCAGATGTTGTAGAGCAGGAATCTCACCGTAACCTCCACCACCATTAAATCATTGCCGTGCGATATGGCAAGACCGGTATGCCGGAGTTGCATGTACACTCCGCCGCCCGATGTCGGGTTTTCAATGAATAATCCAAGAAAAATACCGCTGCCACTTCACATCAAGCGCGCGGTGTGTTAGTCAAGGGCAACAAAAAATGTGAGAAAAGGAGAAGACATGACTGAAAATGCGAACAACAAGACCGCCAAAGTGCACTACACCGGGACCCTGAGCGACGGGACGGTGTTCGATTCGTCGCGCCAGCGTGACCCCTTCGAATTCGTGCTGGGTGCCGGGCAGGTGATCAAGGGCTTTGACGACGCGGTGACGTCCATGGCCGTCGGCGAAACCCGGACGGTGAACATTGCCGCCGAAGAGGCCTACGGCCCGCGTTTCCAGGAGCGGGTCATCGAAGTCGATTACAGCCAGTTCGCCGAAGGCGTGGTGCCGGAAGTCGGCATGCAGCTGCAGTCGGGCGGTGGTGAAGGGCAGCCGCCGGTGGTGGTGACGGTGACCGAGGTGACGCCGGAGAAGGTGACTCTCGACGCCAACCACCCCCTGGCCGGCCAGGACCTGACCTTCGAGATCGAGCTGATGGAACTGGTCTAGTCAAGGTTGCAGAAAATCTGTTAGTAAAGCGAGGCCGGACGATGCGAATCGTCCGGCCTCAGTTTTTCCCACAGTTAACCTGGCCTGTATTTACCGCCTTGGCCCCGGGCAATCATTCGCCCCTGTCCAGCGCCTTGATATATTGCAGCCTTTCGTAGTCAGCCGGTCGCTCGCTGCGGCTCTGGCTCAGTCGCCCGCGGAAGTCGATCGGCCGCTCAAAACCATGGGTCTGCATCCATTCAGTGAGCTGCGCGAGAATGACGCCGATCTGGCCGAGACCGTTGCGGTAGAGGGTGGAACAGACCTGGACGGCAGTCGCTCCGGCCAGCAGCTGTTTGGCCATGTCGCGGCCGTCGTGCACGCCGGTGGTTGCTGCCAGGTCACAGCTCACCCGACCGTACAACAACGAGATCCAACGCATCGGCACGTGAATCTCCTCGGCCGTGCTGTAGGGATTGCCCCCGGTCACCAGCATCTGGTCGACATCGATATCGAACAGGTAGAAGCGGTTGAAAAGCACCAGGGCATCGGCCCCCCGCCAGGTCACCGTTTTCTCCTGCGCTCCGGGACCGCACCAGCCGACCGTAAACGCCGGGCCGGCGACACGGTCGTTGCCGAGACGGTCGGCCAGCCGGGCAAAAGATGAGATGTAGGGGCCGATCTTCAGGGCCACCGGCAGGTCGACCTGGGAGCGCACCGCGTAGAGGATGCGCTCATAGCGTTCTTCGACCTCGGCGCTCGTCAGGTCGGCGGCGTTCGGCAGGAAGCCGATGTTGATCTCCAGACCATCGGCGCCGGCTGCGGCCAGTTGCTTCGAGTATTCGGCCCAGCGTTCCTCGGTGATGCAGTTGACGCTGGCGATGATCGGCACCTCAACGGCTTTTTTGGCGTCGCGCACCAGCTGGAGGTATTCGCGCGGGCCGAGTGACCGGCCATACCCCTGCAGGTACTCGACCGCCTCGGTGTGCCCCGAGCTGTCGGCGCTTCGCACCAGTTCGGCCGTTGCGGCAACGATATCCTCTTCGAACATCGATTTCAGCACGATCGCTCCCGCTCCCGCTGCGGCACATTTCTCCACGCCGCGCACGGTCCCGGTCAAGCTGCAGCTCGAGACGACCAGCGGGTTCTTCAACTCCAGGCCCATGTAGCGGGTTGTCAGGTCAATCATGACGGGCTCCTCAGGCAATTCTCCGGGAAGGTGATGAACTCAGCCTCTTACCGACAGTATACTCCATCAGCTCATCATAGCGACCGACCAGTTCTCTCCAGTCGTAGCGAGCGACATGAGAACGCAGCTCTGCGGTCGCCCTGGCCGTATTCCCCAACATGTCACGCAACCTTTGCAGCATGCCGTCAAAATCGTCGTAGAGAAAGCGATCATGCAAGCCCGCCGGCAGGTGTTCGGGGTAGGCGAGGCGTCGTGGCAGGAGCGGTGCGCACTGGCAGTAAATCGCCTGCACGACGCTGGCGCCGAAAAAGTCGTGGTACGAATGGACCGGCAGGATGTCGGCGCGCCAGAGCCAGCGGGCATAGTCGGCGAAATCCCCGGCGTAGCCAAACTGGACGATCCGCTCACCGAGCCGCTGCCGAGCTTCGGTGAAGATCGGAGGGAACTTGCTGTAGGCTTCTCCGAGGATCGCCACCTCGAAGGCCAGGCCCTCGTCCTGCAACCGAAAGAGTACCCGGAAGAATTCCTCCGGGTTCTTGTCGTACTCCCAACGGTGGTTCCAGAGGATCAGCGGCGGCCTCGCGGGGATCTTTGCAACGGTTGGCCGATGCTTGTCGAGAGACTGCAGGTCGAGTCCGAGGGGGAGCGCCGAGCTTTTTGCCCTGATCTGCGCAACACTCCCGGGCTCGGTGTGGTCGGGGAAACTCTTGAGAAACTCGGGCAGCTGCCCGATAAAGGCCTCGAGATGATAGCGGGAATTGAAAAACACGGCATCGGCAGCCAGGGCGCTGCTGTAGTTGATGAAAGCGTAGTGGGCGTCGCGCTGCTGCAGTGTGTCCGCATCGGTCGGCGACCAGGGGTAGGTGAGCTGGTTTTCGTGGAAGTAGAGCGCGGTCGGCAGCCGGGCCGTTGTTTCGCGGGTCAGGGCGAGGAAGGTGGTCAGGTCGAGCATGTCGCTGACGAGCAGCAGGTCGGGGTTGTCGGCACTCTCCATGAACTGCCGCGCCAGGGTCACCGCTCCGCCGTGCATCCGCCACTTCCAGTGCCGGCCGTTCAAGGTCAGCAACTTGACATCGTGACGG
>JBFIMV010000077.1:0-8311 GCA_041611575.1 Desulfuromonadales bacterium
CAACCGCGACCTGGATCGCGGCTCCGAGTACTCCTGGCGCCGCGAGGGGGAAGCGCACCTCATGAACCCGGAGGTTATCGCCCTGCTGCAGCACGCCGTGCGTTCCGGCAATCGCGATGACTACAAGCGCTTTTCAAGCCAGGTTGACAACCAGAGCGAGCAACTTTACACGCTGCGCGGACTCTTCAAGTTCAAGAGTCCGAACCAGCCGGTCCCGCTCGAAGAAGTCGAACCGGTCAGCTCCATCGTCAGGCGTTTCTGCACCGGCGCCATGAGCCTCGGCTCGATCTCCACCGAGGCCCACGAAACCCTGGCCATCGCCATGAACCGCATCGGCGGCAAGTCGAACACCGGCGAAGGGGGTGAGGATCCGCGGCGCTACACTCCGGATGCCAACGGCGACTCGCGCCGCAGCGCCATCAAGCAGGTTGCCTCGGGTCGTTTCGGCGTCACGCCACACTACCTGGTCAACGCCGACGAACTGCAGATCAAGATCGCCCAGGGGGCCAAGCCCGGCGAGGGGGGACAGCTGCCCGGTCACAAGGTCAGCGAATACATCGGCGAGCTGCGCTACAGCGTTCCCGGTGTCACCCTGATCTCGCCGCCGCCTCACCATGACATCTACTCCATCGAAGACCTGGCCCAGTTGATCTTCGATCTGAAGAACTGCAACCCCAGGGCCGACATCACCGTCAAGCTGGTGAGCGAAGTCGGCGTCGGCACCGTCGCCGCAGGGGTCAGCAAGGGGCACGCCGAGCGGGTCATCATCGCCGGCTATGACGGCGGCACCGGCGCCTCGCCGACCTCGTCGATCAAGCACGCCGGCATCCCCTGGGAGATCGGCCTGGCCGAGACGCAGCAGACGCTGGTGCTCAACGACCTGCGCGGCCGCATCATCGTGCAGACCGATGGCCAGCTGCGTACCGGTCGCGACGTGATCATCGCTGCCATGCTCGGCGCTGAGGAATATGCCTTTGCCACTGTCGCCCTGGTGACGGTCGGCTGCATCATGATGCGCAAGTGCCACCTCAACACCTGCCCGGTCGGGGTCGCGACCCAGGACGAAGCACTGCGCGGCAAGTTCGCCGGCAAACCGGAGCACGTGGTCAACTACTTCACCTTCCTCGCCGAAGAGGTGCGCGAATTGATGGCCGGGCTCGGGGTGCGTACGCTGGACGAGCTGATCGGCCAGACCCAGTACCTGGAAATGGACGATGCGATCAAGCACTGGAAAAGCCAGGGACTCGACTTCTCGCGCATTTTATTAAAGCCCGAGGTCGGAGAGGACATCGCGACCCGGCGGATCCATGGCCAGGAGCACGGCCTGGAAAACCAGCTGGACAACAAGCTGATCATGCTTGCCGCGCCGGCCCTGGAGCGCAAGGAGAAGGTCACGATCGAGCACCCGATCCGCAACTCCAACCGGACGTTAGGCACCATGCTGTCCGGCCAGGTGGCCTTGCTCCACGGTCGCGAAGGGCTTCCCGAAGAGACCATCACGATCAAGATGAACGGCATTGCCGGTCAGAGTTTCGGAGCCTTTCTGGCCCCCGGCATCGACCTGATGCTGACCGGCGAAGCCAATGACTACGTCGGCAAGGGGATGGCCGGCGGTCGCATCATCATTCGCCCTGACCCCAGGGCCACCTTTGCCTGGCATGAAAACTCGATCGTCGGCAATACCGTCCTCTACGGTGCCACCGGCGGCGAAGTCTTCTTCGCCGGCAAGGCGGGAGAACGTTTCTGTGTCCGCAACTCCGGCGCCACTGCGGTTGTCGAGGGCACTGGAGACCACGGCTGCGAATATATGACCGGTGGGCGCATGGTCTGCCTTGGCCGTACCGGCCGCAATTTCGCCGCAGGCATGTCCGGAGGGTTAGCGTACGTTCTGGACGACGACAATCGCTTTCGTCGCCGCTGCAACCCGGCAATGATCGATCTCGAGCAGATGGACACCGAAGACGAAGACGCACGGTGGTTAAAGGAGATCATCGGCCGCCACCACAAACTGACCGGTTCGCCACGCGCGGCCGAGGTCCTCGCCGACTGGGACGATTATCTGCCGCGCTTTGTCCGCGTCTTCCCCCGCGAATACCGCCGGGTGCTGACCGAACGGGCAAACAGGCCGGTGAAAGAGAAGGAGGTCGCCCATGGGTGATCCACGCGGATTTATCAAACATCGCCGACGCGACAAAACCCTGCAAACGGTCAATACACGCCTGCAGCATCATGACGAGCACTACAACTATCCCAGTGATGAACAGGTCAAGACCCAGGCCGCTCGCTGCATGGATTGCGGAGTCCCCTTCTGTATGAGCGGCTGCCCGCTGGGCAATCTGATCCCGGAGTGGAACGACCTGGTTTATCGCGGCCAGTGGAAGCAGGCCCTGCAGGCTTTGCACGCCACCAACAACTTTCCGGAGTTTACCGGCCGGGTCTGCCCGGCGCCGTGCGAAACCTCCTGTGTCCTCGGCATCAACGAACCCGCGGTCACGATCAAGCTGCACGAAGTTTCCATCATCGACAAGGGCTTCGAAGAAGGCTGGATCGTCCCTCAACCGCCAGCCCGGCGCAGTGGCAAGACCGTCGCCATCATCGGCAGCGGGCCCGCCGGCCTGGCCTGTGCCCAGCAGCTGAACCGTGCCGGTCACAACGTAACCGTTCTGGAGAAAACCGACCGCGCCGGCGGTCTGCTGATGTATGGCATTCCGCACTACAAGCTGCGCAAGGAAAAGGTCCAGCGCCGCATCGACCAACTCGTCGCCGAGGGGATCGAATTCCGTTACTCCTGCGAGGTCGGCAAAAACGTGCGCTTTGACGAGATCAAGGCCACCTACGATGCGGTGGTTGTCGCCACAGGCGCCGAAGAACCGCGTGACCTGCCGGTCGAGGGGCGCAACCTTGAAGGGATCCACTTTGCCATGGAGTTCCTCCCCCAGCAGAACCGCGCCAACTGGGGGGATGCCGATGTCGCCGCCTTGCACCCCAATCATCAGACGATCAGCGCCAAGGGCAAGAAAGTCATCGTCATCGGCGGGGGGGATACCGGCTCGGACTGCATCGGCACCGCCATGCGTCAAGGGGCGGCCAGTGTGGTCAATTTCGAACTGCTTGAAATGCCCCCGGCAGAACGCAGGGCAGACAACCCCTGGCCGCAGTGGTCACGCATCATGCGGGTCAGCAGCTCGGTTGAAGAGATGAACGTCATGGGGGGGGATGTTCACTACGAGATCATGACCACCCGCTTCATCGGCGCCTACAAGAAGATTGCGTCCCTGGAGACCGTCAGGGTCCGCTGGGTCGACGGCCGCCCGGAGAAGGTTGAGGGCAGCGAACACATCTGGAAATGCGACCTCGTCCTGCTGGCCATGGGTTTTCTCGGGCCGCGCACGGAACTGCTCAAGCAGATCGGCTGCGAAACGGACTTGCGCTCCAACATCAAGACCGACCCGAAGACCCGCATGAGCTCGGTCGATGGTGTCTTTGCCGCCGGCGACTGCCGACGGGGCCAGAGCCTGGTGGTCTGGGCGATCAGCGAGGGGCGCGAGGTCGCCCGTTGCGTCGACGAATACTTGACCGGCTCGCAAAGCCTGCTGCCCAAGGTGCGCCTGGAACCCTTCATGTACTGATTGACTTACGGGTCCACCACCAGGGCAGACCTGAGGCTTCATGCTGCATGTGGCGCCTAAGACCCCGGTTTCTGCAACCCGCACACGGAGGCAAGCATATCCATGGACAACGTCTGGTACGCGCTCGGACTGACATTGTTCGCCGGACTGGCCACAGGCATCGGCAGCATCATCGCCTTCAGCGCCAAGCAGACCAACTACCGCTTCCTCTCGGTCTCCACCGGCTTCTCGGCCGGCGTGATGCTCTACGTCTCCTTCGTCGAGATCTTCTACAAGGGAACCGACGCCATGGTCGCCGCCTACGGCGACCCGCTCGGCCACTGGATCAACGCTGCCTCGTTCTTCGGCGGCATCCTGCTGATCGGCGTGATCGACAACCTCATCCCTTCGGCCGAGAACCCGCACGAGCACCACGCCGAGGAGGAGTACGCACCGCTCAGCGACAAGACAGCACCGCTCCCCGACTTTCGCGCCGCCAAGCACTCGCCCGACCCGGACCTGCACGACCATCGCCCCGACCACCACAAGCTGATGCGCATGGGGCTGTTCACCGCCCTGGCCATCGCCATCCACAACTTCCCCGAGGGGCTGGCAACCTTCCTCGCCGCCCTGCAGGACCCGAACCTCGGCATCGCCATCGCCGTGGCCGTGGCGCTGCATAACATCCCCGAGGGGATCAGCGTCTCGGTGCCGATCTTCTACGCCACCGGCAACCGCACCAAGGCCTTCATCTACTCCTTCCTCAGCGGCCTGGCCGAACCGGTCGGTGCCGTCATCGCCTACCTGGGCATCCTCTTCTTCCTCGGCGACGGCGAGGTGATCCCGCCACAGATCATGGGTGTGATGTTCGGCGGCGTGGCCGGCATCATGGTCTACATCAGCCTCGACGAACTGCTCCCCACCAGCCGCGCTTACGGCCGTGGCCACGACAGCCTGTTCGGCCTGATCGGCGGCATGGCGGTCATGGCCCTCAGTCTGTTGCTGATGCGCTGAGCTGCACACCCCAAGGCCATCAAATCATCAGCCGACTCCTCACCAAAAAGTGACACCACACGCTTACGGATTGAACCTTGCGCTGAATATCTTTTCTGGCGATACTGGAATGCAGTCATCGGGCGCCCTGAAGAAACTGCAGAAAGACCCCGGTCGCAACGGATCGTCGACTGAGGGGCTTGCACATTAAAAAGCGGAGACATGTCATGCGCATCCTGATCATCGAGGACCAGGCGGAAATCCTGCAGAACATCGCCGACTACCTCGAGCTGAAAGGCTACGTGGTCGACTGCGCCTATGACGGGCTGGGCGGCCTCCACCTGGCAGTGACCCAACCCTTCGACCTGATCATTCTCGACCTCATGCTGCCGGGCATGGACGGCGTCACCCTCTGCAAAAAGCTGCGTCAGGACGCCCGGATTCTGACTCCGGTCATCATGCTGACGGCCCGGGATGGCGTCGATGACAAGCTCTCCGGCTTCCGGGCCGGCGCGGACGACTACCTCGTCAAGCCGTTTTCCCTGCCGGAGCTGCATGCCAGGGTCGAAGCCGTCCTGCGGCGCAGCCAGGCGCACATGGAGAACCTGCTGGAGGTGGCTGATTTACGCTACGACATGAACACGCTCGAAGTCACGCGCGACGGCAAGACCATCAAGCTCAGCCCGATCGGCCTCAAGCTCCTCGAAGTGCTGATGAAACGCAGCCCTCACGTGGTCAAGCGCGAGGCGCTGCAGGATCTCCTGTGGGGCGAGGACCAGCCAGGCAGCGACAGCCTGCGCAGCCACATCCACCTGCTGCGCCAGGCGATCGACAAACCCTTCGATACGCCCCTGCTGCACACGGTGCATGGCATCGGCTTCTGCCTGAAGGCATCCGGCAATGGAATTTAAGTCCCCTCTTTCACAACGGATCCTGTTCTCGTTCGTGCTGCTGACCACCGTGGTGAGCGGCCTCTTCAGCTTCGGCATCATGGCGGCCATCGACCTGGTCGAGAAAGACCTCGTTGCCGCAGAGCTGAACAGAAAGTTCCCGAAGGTGCTGGTCGATTACAAGATGGGTGAGGTTCCGAGTCTCGACCTGGGAACCCAGTTTTACAGCGGCACGGAGAACCTGCCGTCTTTTCTGCGCGACCTGAAGCCCGGCTTCACCGAGGTGGAACTCGAGCGCAGCTCTTTCCATGTGCTGATGCAGAAGGAACGGGAAACCCCTTTTTATCTCGTCCAGGAGCAGCCACCCCCGCCGAAGCACGAGAATCTGCTGGAAATTACCGTCATCGCCGGTTTCTTCCTGAGCGTCCTCGCCTCTCTCGCGCTCGGCATCATGATGGTAAGGCGCATCATCGCCCCCGTCAGGAGGCTGACCCTGCAGGTGCACAATCGTGAGAACCTGCTGCTTGACGCTCCGCCGCTCTCATCCCAATATACCAACGATGAAGTGGGTCACCTAGCCAAGGCCTTTGACCGGACCATCGGCATGCTGCAGCAGGCCCTGCAGCGCGAAACCCTGTTCACCAGCGATGTCAGCCATGAGCTGCGCACTCCGCTGATGATGATCAGAAGCTCCTGCGATTTGCTTTTCGAGAAGAACCAGCTTGACGCCTTCACAAGACAGCGTATCGAAGTGATCAACCGGGCAGCCCGGGAAATCCAGGAGCTTGTGGAAGCCTTCCTGACGTTGGCGCGTGCCAGGGAGACTGACAGGGAGAGCGCAACCTTGGCAAGCATCATTGAAGCGAACCTGGAGGAATGGCGCAAGCAGGCGAACGCCAAAGGGATTGACCTGCTCTATGAAGAGAGTGCGGACACTGCCGAAAAAGACCACGGAATGTACCCGGCGGCGCTGCTGCGCACGGTGCTCAACAACCTGGTGCGCAATGCCATCCACCATACGTCCGAAGGTCGCATCACGCTGCGCACCTCACCGTCGGGTTTCGAGGTTTATGACACCGGCGCCGGCATCTCCGAGGTCGACAAGCCTTCCATTTTCAAACCCTTCTACCGGGGCGACACCAAGGACAGGCAGGGGGTCGGGCTGGGCCTTTCGATCGTTCAGAGGATTTGCGAGCGTGAGGACTGGGGCATCAGCCTCAGTGACAACCACCCCTCCGGCTGTTGCTTCCGGGTGACACTGAAACAATAGCCACGAAAGGATCAATTGTGCATCTTGATCCCAACCGGCCCGCCGCCGAACAACGCCGCGGGTTCGACCACTTCATCCATGCCTTTCGCTGGTCGCTGCAGGGGCTCACGGCAACCTATCGTGCCGAAGCGGCTTTCCGGCAGGAGCTGTTTTTCTGCCTGCTGCTGGCACCTCTCGGCTACTGGTTGGGAGAGACTGGCGTCGAGCGGGCGCTGCTGATCGGCTCGTTGTTCCTGGTACTGATCATCGAGGTCATCAACAGCGCCATCGAATCGATCGTCAACCGCATCGGGCCGGAACAGCATCAGCTCTCCGGCCGCGCCAAAGACCAGGGTTCGGCGGCTGTCTTTCTCTGCCTGGTGATGACTGCGTGTGTCTGGTTCCTCATCCTCACCCCGAAAGTCCTGCCCTGACAAAAAAGCCCCCCGGCTCGGGAGGCTGATAAAAAATTACCTTTCACGTTTTTTTCACATTATTTCAACGTTCAAATAACACGCCATAGACTAGTGTATCTCCACAATGAAGGTCACAACGGGGCAGGCACCGCCCTCCCCGACGGCTGGCAAGCCGCCCCCGCAGCACAAATCAGTTGCCTCCGGGGTCTCGAATTCTGAGACCCCGTTTTTTTATCCCGGCAAAGAACCTCAGCGCTTTGCACCCTCTTCGATTCCCCCGGACAAGAAACCGCTATCGCTCAGTTCCTGGTCGGTCCAGGCAAGGTCTTGCACCAGATCACGGCAAAACCTGTCAGCACCGCCGAGGCCAGGTAACTGGTCGTGAAGGTCCCGGTCGACTCAGCCACCAGGCCGGCCGCGGCGGGGCCGAGCGCCTGGCCGATGGCGAAAAAGAACGTGATGATGGAGAACCCGGCTGCGGCCCGTGCCCTGCCGAGACAATCGCCCACGGCCGCGGCCATGATCGCCGGAATGGCGAAGACGGCGATGCCGTAGAGGACCACCGAACCGAACATGGCGACGCCACCAAGGCCCGACCCCGCCAGCAGGTAGGCGAGCGTCTGCACGGCGAAGACCGTCATCAGCCCGCCACGGCGCCCGTAACGGTCGGAAAGAACACCGAAAACCGAGCCTGAGAAGAGACTGAAAAAACCGACCCAGGCCCAGAAGAGCCCGGCGCTGGCCTCAGCATAGGCGTGCTCCTCGACCATGGTGGTGACGATGAAGGTGCCGTAGATAACGTATGTCGCCCCGAAAATGGCGTACAGCCCGCCGAGATGGAGCAGCGTACGTGCAGCGCCGGACAGACCTCCAGCGGTTGCAGGTTCGTAATCAGCCTCACCGTCCCGGCCGAGGGCTGTCAACCCCTTGTCCCCGGGTTCATTGCGAATCAGGAGGGCTGCGGCAACGGCAACCAGCAGAACCAATAGAGCAAGCGCCAACCACCCCGCGCGCCAGCCATCATCGCCCAACCGCTCGTTGAGATAGGGAATCACCACGCCCGAGAGCATGATGGCGACGCCGCTGCCGATGACCATCAGGCCGGCAGCCTGACCGCGCTTCTCTTTGCGGAACCAGAAAGCGACCAGGGCCATG
>JBFIMV010000078.1:0-8266 GCA_041611575.1 Desulfuromonadales bacterium
CCCCTGGTGACCAGACTTGCGCGCCACGAACTCCAGCTCCGCCGCCAGTTCGAGATCGGTCATCCCCTCGCGCAGCACCTCTTTCACACGCTTGCAGACCTTGTCGGCGATCAGGGCGGCATCCTTCATGATGGCGATTTCGTAATCGGATTTGATGGCCCGCACCCTGCGGACCAGCGGGGTCGCATCGCTCACCCGGTCTGTTCCAAGAGCCTTCTGGAAACGCTGCATGACATTACAGGGGATAACATCGAGCTCCATGCCGAGAGCCTCCGGCTTGGGCAGGCCGAAATCGGCGAGGTGCCCGGGAATGTCCTTGGGGCTGTTGAATGGCACGAGATTCTTCAGGCCCGATTCCATTCGCGCCCGACCAAAATCCTTGCGCACCAGGTAGAGCGGCTCGCCGGCGACCGGCACGCAGAGGGCCCCTTGCTGGATTGAACCGGTGAAGTAGAAAAGATCGGCGTTCTGCACCATCAGTACGGTGTCCAGGCTGTGGACAACCATCTCCGCCTGGAGCCTGGCAATGCGATTTTCCAGTTCAGCGGTGGGCGTTATGCGCATGAGAGGGGAACTCCTTTTGCAGTGGTTTCGGCCAACGGCAGAATGGCCGCCGAGGAACCGCGAAGACGGTGCCGCAAGCGATCCATCCTCTTGTCCTGACAAATGTGGCGCGGCGGCAGCCCTGTCGTCAAACAACGTAAATCGACACCGCCAAATAACGAAAAATGATACTAAGCTGCCGTTATATATATGCTTTTATAAAATCAACGGAAGCAACGACATGTCAAGCAACTGGATGGACTGGCGTATTCACGACCATGCCACAGCCCAGCGTGGCAGCCTTGCCACAGTTGTGAGTCAGAAGGCAGCAAACCAGTCAGGTCATGATTGTTTTCTGTGCAGAAGGCTATAAATCGCGGCCCCTCTTGAGGTTTCTCAGATGGCGGCTACTGATTTCACAAAGATATCCACAGCGAGCTGTGGACTGCACACTGAAAAGCAGCTTCTCTTCATTAAAAACCCGGCCGTTCCGGGCCGGGTCGCATCCCCCGTGACGTGCCATCGGATTACCACGAAGGCTCAAGTTCGTTGTACTCCATGAAACGCCGCAACGATTTCATGTCTTCCAGCGAGAGGTCGACGAACTGAATCCCCATGCCGGAAGGCAGGTCGGGCTTGCGCGGGTTATCTTTGGCGTTCACCCAGGCAACGCGGGCCTTGCAGGAGACCATTCCCTTCTGGTTCGGCAGACTGAAGCGGATGGTCAGGCTCTCATCGACCGGCAGCGGAAAATCAGTTTTCATATAGAGTCCGCCCATGCTCAGGTCGACGCTGAATTCCGACAGCTGCTTCTGCGGTGCCGGGCCGTAATAGACCCGCACCTCCGCCTTGATACGCTTGCCTTCACGCACCTCGAAGTTCAGGTGTCGACGGACCATTGAGAGAAACTCGTCGTGCTTGATCGGTTTAAAGAGGATGTCGTCGCAGCCTGCGTCGCGAACGGCCTTCACCTGCTCGGGGTGTCCGGCCGCAATCACCATGACGACCGCTGTGCCGGCAAGGGCGGCATCTTCCTTGATGGCCCGGCAGCAGTCTGCACCGGACATCCCCGGCATCGACAGGCCGAAAAAGGCGAGCCTTGGCCGATGCGTCCGAATCATCTCCAACGCCTTGCGGCCATCCTTGGCAATCAGCAGATCGAGATCGTCGCGCTGGAGAAAATTGCGCTCCATTTCGAGAAACAGCTCAATATCATCCGCCAGCAGTATTTTCAACTTTTCCTGCATTTATCCTCCCATGAATCAGTTAATGCATCGAAGGTCCTTGCCCTCGTCCGCCTGCCCCCCTATACTGCGTGGTCAACACCACTTCGGGAGCATCACGTATGTCAGATCCTTGGCTGGACGTCCTTTTCGCCGGTTCCTTCGCCGGTGCGGCAACCTTTGCGGGGATGTGCCTGGTCCTCGTCCGCGAAGCCTGGAGCCGGCGCCACTCGTCAGCCCTGGTCTCGTTCTCAGCCGGCGTCCTGCTCGGCGTCGGCTTCCTGCACATACTCCCCGAATCCCTGGAGTTGACCGACAAGGCCCCGCTCTACATCGTCCTGGCCTTCGTCCTCTTCTATTTTCTCGAACACCACCTGCTGATCCATGCCGGCCACGAGGAGCAGCACCATCTCCACCTGGGTGTCGACGAGTGCCACGACAACTGCTCCGACCGTGCTCACCCGATGGGATGGGTCGCCTTTATCGGCATGGCACTGCATTCGGTGATCGACGGCATGATCATTGGCACCGGCTTCGAAGTCGGCCATGACCTGGGGTTGCTGGCGGCCCTCGGCGTGGTCGCCCACGAAGTCCCCGAGGGGATTGCCATGCTTGCCATCCTATTGCACTACGGCTGGTCGCGACGTTCAGCGATCATGCTGACCTCATTCGTTGCCCTGGCAACGCCGTTCGCCGCCATACTCACCTACACCCTGGTGCACGACATCGCACCGGAAATGCTCGGTGCGCTGCTGGCGGCAGCCGGAGGTTCCTTTGTCTATATCGCCGCATCCGACCTGATCCCGGAATCCCACCGCAGTCGCGGCGTCTCAGCCAGCCTGGCCCTGTGCGGCGGCATCCTGATCGCCTGGCTGGCAGGACAGCTGGCCCACTGATCGCCTGCCACCTTATCCGCCGCAATCCGCCGGATCACCTGCCAGCTTCGCCAGGGCATGGGGAAGTGCCGGCAGGAGGACGGCCAGGTTCTCCCTGGCAGCCTTCGGGCTACCCGGCAGGTTGACGATCAACGACTGCCGGCGGACCCCGACCACGGCCCGCGAAAGCATCGCGTGCGGCGTCTTTTCCATGCTGCACTTGCGCATCGCCTCGGCCATGCCGGGAATTTCGTAATCGATCACCCGCAGGGTCGCCTGGGGGGTGACGTCCCGGGGCGTCAGGCCGGTCCCTCCGGTCGTCACGATCAGGTCAAGCCGTTCGCAGTCGACCCACTGCAGCAGAATCTCGGCAATGCCGTCCTGGTCATCGGGGAGCACGGCGGTATGTGTCACGGCACCTACATCGGTGAGCAGGTCGCGCACCACGGGCCCGCTGACGTCGATCCGCTCACCGCGCGCCCCCTTGTCCGACAGGGTCAGAACACCGATCCTGTAGCGCCCCGATTGGCTCACGCCGCACCCCCTTCCGGGTACGACACGATTTCTATGGCATCCCCCTTCTTCACCGGTCCGCCTTCGAGGACGATGGCAAAGACCCCTTCGCGCGGCATGACGCAGTCGCCCGCCTGGTGATAGATGGCGCAACGATCGTGGCAGACCTTGCCGATCTGAGTCATTTCCAGCAACGCAGTATCGCCGACTCTCAGCCGCGTGCCAATCGGCAGGCTGTAAAGATCGATGCCGCAGGTCGTCAGGTTTTCGGCGAAGTCACCGGGCCCGACGTCCAATCCGGCAAGCCGCATCTTGTCGATGCTCTCGATCGCCAGCAGGCTGACCTGGCGGTGCCAGTCACCGCCATGAGCGTCGCCGGCGAGTCCGAAACCACGCAACAGTTCACCGTGACCGACATCGGCCTTGCGAACGCCCTTGGTTTCACTGGTACAGACGGCGACTATCCGTTGCTTCTTATCCATCACCTCTAACCACCTTTCTTCAGTCGCAGCTCCAGCTCCTTGCGGGCCGCCGTCGCGACGATGTTCGACACCTGGCGACTCTTGGCGAGGGTCTTGATGTCCTTGGTGGTCAAAGCGCCGACAAAGCGCAGGGCCTTGGGCGCCGGAGTTTTCGGGTGAACGACCAGGGCCTTCTTGATCTCGTAGTTCTTTACCCACTCCTTGTTGAGCAGGATCAGGCGGATCATCACGTCGCTCGACGTCCTGTTCTTGGCGATCATCAGCACTTCACCATCGGTGATGCGTGGATTCTTCATGACCGCCCCCTGGACCAGCTTGTTCGACTCCTTGAGCATGAGCTGACGCCATTCCTTGTCGCCGGTCAGGCCCATCTTGATCTTTTCCGAGACCTTAAGGTCCATGGCTATCTGGTATTTGGAGAGGCCTTCCTTTTCAGCCTCCACCATGAATTGCTCGATCTCCGTCTGGCTGCGTCCACCGTCGTCTACGATTTCATCCTCGAGACCCTCCTCATCAGACTCCTCTTGTACAGGTTCGCGCCAGCCGAGCCGGTACTTCAGAAGCCTTTCTGCCGCGGGATTGGTGATGATCGCGTCGACGGTCTCCGGGTACTTCATCAGCAGCCCCTGATGACCGGCCAGGCGTTCGAGGACATCGCGTCCGCCATTCTCCGCGAGAAACAGGATCGTCTTGCGAGTGACCGCGGGATGCATGATCACTGCGCCCATGAGATTCGCATCGTCAATCCGCAGTCGCACGAGCAGTTCGAGGAGCTGCGGGTGGAGACTCTCGTCATTGAGTATCGGTGCGAGCAGGCTGGCGGGAAGCTCCCTGAGAGACTTCACGGCCTCCTGCTTGATCTCGCCATCCTTGCTGCCGCACAGGAAAAAGAGGACGGTCAGCAGGTCCTTCGCCGCAAGCGGGAGAGCCCCCCGCGCCGCTGCCAGCTGAGCGTCACGGGGGGCCCCGGGTTGCACGATACGTGCAACCTCGGGCGACACCCGCAGATGCACTGTGGTCGTTTCTTTCTCAGACATAAACTGCGCTTCCCAGCTCAACGCCCTTTGACGACAGTTGACTTCACCCCGGCTTCACCGGCTTCACGGGCTGCGGCCTCAGCTTCGTCACGTGTCGTGAAGCTGCCGAACCGGACCCGGCTGAGGGTTTTTTTCATTTCAATCGGCTCGGATTTGGCGCGAATGCCCTCCTTGAGGAAACGGGCGGTCAGCGCCTCGACGTTCTGTGTCTGCAGAAAAGTGCCCGCATAGATGACGAACCCGTCACCGGCCGGGACGCTGAAGGATGACGGCTCAATCGAGCGGGCGAGCGCCAGGGCCTCTTCGACAGCGTTGGCGGGAAAGACCCCCAGACTGAGCCGGGTCATGGGGACCGTTGCGTCGACCGGCGTCACCAACGGCTCATAACCGAGCCCCCGCAGCTTCTTGACCAGGGCGTCACGGTTGCCTGCCAGCAGGAAAGAACCGGCATCGAGGTTGTAGGCGCCGAGCGCCGCCACTTTCAGCGGGGCTTTCTCGGCAACAGCCGCGGGGACTGCTGATGTCGCGGCCGGTACGCTCTCCGCCTGCGCCACCTTCTCTTCGGTCTTGACCGTTGCCGCAGCGACCGGCTTTTCGCTTGCCTCCGACGGTGCCGTCTCTGCCTTCTGCGCCGACGGGGCGACGGCTGCCGTCGTGTCCTGCGGAGCTGCTGCCGGAGTCGCATCTGCGGGCTTCGCGGCCGTCTCTCCGTCCTGCGCAGGGACGGGGACAGGGACGGTCACGGTCTGTGCAGCCCCGGCCGGCTCGCCGGTTTGCGACGCCGGTTGCGGCGGCAGGACAACCACCTTGGCGGCTTTTTCCGGGGCGGGCGGCACGTTCGGCGTCGTTCCGCCGAGATCCATGAAATAATAGGCCCCTGCAGCGACCGCAACCACCATCAGAAGCACCAGCAGCAGAATCCGCGACCTGGAACTCCCCCCTCCGGTTGCAGCGGCAGTGCCCCGCTCCTCGTATTCTTCCTCGAGGTCCGGTTCGGGGACACTGTGCTCACCATCGGAAAAAGCTCCGCTTAAATCAGTGTCGGGAAAATCGTCGCTGTCATCAAAGGTAAAATCATCCTTGTCAGGCATGGGAACCTCCTGTTCTGATAATGACAGCGCCGGCTGCCAGATACGTGCGTGAGACCATGTCCTCAGTCTTCCTCCTTCTTGAACTCTTCGAGCAGCTTGGCCGTCAGATGGGAAGGCACCTCTTCATAATGCGAAAACTCCATGGTAAAGAGTCCGCGGTCCGATGTCATGGAACGCAGTTCAGGCGCGTACTTGAGGACTTCGGCCATCGGCACCTGGGCCTTGATCACCTGGCTGCCTCCCTGGGGATCCATGCCGAGGACCTTGCCGCGCCGCGAATTCATGTCGCCGATCACGTCACCGACGCATTCGTCGGGGATGGTGATCTCCATCTCCATGACCGGCTCGAGCAGGATCGGACTGGCCGCTTCAATCGCCTTCTTGAACGCCATGGAGCCGGCGATCTTGAACGCCATCTCCGATGAGTCGACCGAGTGGTGGGAGCCATCGAACAGGGTGATCTGGAAGTCCTGGACCGGGAAGCCCGCCAGCACGCCCTTGCGCATCGCTTCCTGGATGCCCTTGTCGACCGCCGGGATGAACTGCCTCGGGATCACGCCGCCGACAACCTTGTCGACGAACTCGTAGCCGGTACCACGCGGCAGCGGCTTGACCTTGATCGAGACGTCGGCGAACTGCCCCTTGCCACCCGACTGTTTCTTGTGGCGATAGGCCTGCTCCACCGATTTCTTGATCGTCTCCCGGTAGGGGACCTTCGGCTCGCGAAGGATGACCTCGGCGCCAAACTTGCGTTTGAGCTTCTCGATTGCCACCTCGACATGCACCTGCCCCATGCCGGAGATGATCATCTCCTTGGTCTCCACGTCGCGCTGGATCTGCAGCGCCGGATCTTCCTCGGTCAACCGTGACAGACCGGAAAAAATCTTTTCCTCATCGCCCTTGCTCTTCGGCTCGAGGGCAAAGGAGATCACGGGCTTCTGGCTGACCGGGCACTCGTAGACAATCGGCTTGGCCGGGTCGCACAGGGTGTCGCCCGTGGTTGTCTCCTTCAGCTTGGCGACCGCAACGATGTCGCCTGCCACCGCCTCGCTCACCGGCTTCTGCTTCTTGCCTTCCGGCAGCAGGATCTGCCCCAGCCGCTCACTGCAGTCCTTGTTGGGGTTGTAGACCGTGGAATCCGACTTGACGGTCCCCGAATAGACACGGAACAGGCTCAACTTGCCGGTGAAGGGGTCGCTGACCGTCTTGAAGACCATCGCCGAGAAGGGCTCCTTCGGATCGGGACGGCGCTCTTCCTCGGCGCCGGTCTTCGGGTTGGTGCCGTACTGGGTCCCCTTGTCGATCGGCGACGGCAGGCAGCGGACGATGTAGTCGAGCAGCTGGCGGATACCGATGTTCGCCGTGGCGCTGCCGCAGAAGACCGGCGTGAAGACGCCGGTGAGCGTCGCTTCGCGCAGACCGCGCAGAATCTCTTCGGTCGACAGCTCTTCGGTCTCGAGGTACTTTTCCATCAGCTCGTCATCGGCTTCGGCACAGGCCTCCATCAGCATGACATGCAGCCGCTGCGCTTCGTCCTGGTATTCAGCGGGGATGTCGGTTTCCTCGTAGGTCCCTTTTTCGTCGAACTGGAAGATGCGGGCCTTCATCTTGACGAGGTCGACGACCCCCTTGAAGCTGGCTTCCTGGCCGATCGGCATATTGACGGCGATTGGCCGGCATTTCAGGTTTTTTTCCATATCATCGACCGCCTTGAGGTAATCGGCGCGCTCGCGGTCAAGCTTGTTGATGAAGGCGATGCGGGGGACTTCGAAGTCGTCGGCCCACTTCCAGAGGGTCGTGGTCTGGGCCTTGACACCATCGACCGCCGAGATCAGCAAAACGGCTCCGCCGAGGATGCGCAGGCAGCCGCGCGTGTCGTGCAGGAAGTTGGTGTACCCCGGCGTATCGACGATATGCAGATCATGGTCTTTCCACTCGCAATGGTGCAGCTTCGAGGTGATGGTGATCCTGCGCTTGGTCTCTTCCGGCTCGAAGTCCATGTTGGACGAGCCATCGTCGACCTTGCCGAGGCGATCGGTCATTCCCGTGTTGAACAGGATCGCTTCGACCAGGGAGGTCTTGCCGGCATCGCCCTGACCGACGATACCCAGGTTGCGCAGTTTTTCCGTTTCAAACTTTGCCATGATCTCTCCTTTCAGTGTTCCTCAGTGATCACATCGGTTCGATAATCGCGTCTGTAACGTTCAAATCACCCGGCCGGCCGGTTGCGCTCGTAGAGGATGCGCAGGCCCTCCAGGGTCAAACAGTTGTCAACTTCATCGATGGTCTGACTGTGCGGCGCGACCAGCCCGGCCAGGCCGCCGGTGGCCATGACATAGGGGGTGTCGCGCACTTCCTGCTTCATGCGGCTGACGATGCCGTCGACCAGGCCGACATAACCGTAAAACAGCCCGGACTGCATGCTGTGGACGGTGTTTTTGGCAATCACCTGCGGCGGGCAGGCAATCTCGACGCGCGGCAGCTTGCTGGCGCGCTCGTAAA
>JBFIMV010000079.1:0-8253 GCA_041611575.1 Desulfuromonadales bacterium
CCGCCTACATATCCCCCGTAGTTGACGAGGCCCTTGAGGTCCTCTCCCTCGCTGACATTCTGAACGGTCTGTGTTGTTAAGCTTCTTGCTACAAGAAAGCACATCAGAGAGGCCCCCTGAACAGGGCCGGACACCCTATCCAGAGCCCATAAAAATCACCGAAACATGGCAAAGGAACATGCCCTCCGCGAGGAGACGGCACTTTTGCGTACTTTTGCTGCCGGGCAAAAGTACGTCGGCTGGCGGGCCGAGACCCGCCGGTTCTGTATTTGAAGTTGGGAATAATCAATTTTCGGCAGTCCCGGAACCCCGAAACCAGGCAAAAGAAGATGCCCTCCGTTTATCCCCGGAGGGGACTAGGGGGGTACGAGTCAAGGACATAGGTAACAAATTAGTCAAGGGACATGGGTAACAGTTTTAAGAGTGATGTAAGAGACACTTTTCGTACTTTGGCTGCCGGGCAAAAGTACGTCGGCTAGCGGGCCGAGACCCGCCGGTTCTGCTTTGGGTATTAAAGTTAGACGAAGAGCAACAGATTAACGGTCTGCTGCCCTCTGTTTCAATCAGCGAGATAATATTCAACTTTGTCAGCAACCAATGCCCCCGTAAGGGGCCTGTCCCGGGTTTCAGGTTTTGTCTAAAGAACCTTCCGGGGGTAGTCCTGAAAGTGCGCCTTTGCGTCTCCAAGCGCGCGCTTTTGTTTTTCTCCCGCGACTGAATCCTGTATCCTGACGGTCCGGGGCGGTCACGCCCCGTGCCCAACTGCTCTGTCGGAGGTTCTGTCGTGAGTGAATCCAAACTGGTCCGCTGCCCCGTCGGCCCGGAAACCGCCCGCATGCTCGGCCTCGGCCACCCCTGGGTGATTGCCGACCGCTTCACCGCGCGCTGGCCCAAGGCCCCCTGCGGCGCCCTGGTCGAACTGGTCGGGGAACAGGGGGGGGCGCTCGGAACGGCGCTCCTCGAACCGGGCGCCCGCATCGTGGCGCGACTCCTGTCCCCCGCGCGGGTGCAGCTCGACCGCGCCTGGCTGGCTGGCCGGTTGCGTCAGGCCTGCATGAGTCGTCTCTGGCGTGATAGCGGCGACACGACGGTGCAGCGCCTGGTCAACGCCGAAGGCGATGCGCTGCCGGGCCTGACGGTCGACCGTTACGGTGACTTTCTCATGGTGCAGTACTTCACCCCGGCCTGGGAACGCCACCTGCCGGAGGTGGCGGCCGCCCTCCAGGAGGTGCATGCGCCGCAGGGCATTTATGCCAAGTACCGACCCCAGGAGACGCGCAAACTGGCATCCGGCGGCCAGGAGAAAGCCCCCCTGGGGCGGCTCCTCGCCGGAGTCCCGGCGCCGGCCGACCTGACGGTGCGGGAGAACGGCCTCGTCTACCGCGTCGACCTGGTCAACGACCTGCATACCGGCCTGTTTCACGACCAGCGCGGCAACCGCCTGAACTTCCGGCGGTTCGCCGCCGGCCGCACGGTCCTCAACCTGTTCGCCTATACCGGCGCCTTTTCCGTTGCTGCTGCCGCCGGCGGCGCGAGCCGGGTGACCAGCGTCGACGCCGCAGGGCGTTATCTCGACTGGGCCAGGGACAATTTCCGCCTGAATGACATCGACCCGGGAGCCCACGAGTTCATCACCGGCGACTGTTTTATCGAAATCGAGCGGCTCGCCCGCGCCGGCCGCACCTTCGATGTCGTCTTCATGGACCCGCCGAGTTTTTCGACGACCCGCAGCAGCCGCTTCACCACCAGCGGCGGAACCGCCGAGCTGGTACAGAAGGTTCTCGGCCTGCTGCCGGTCGGCGGCCTGCTGGTGACTTCGTCAAATCATCAGAAAATGCTGTTGTCCGACTATCTCAAGGAGTTGCGCAAGGGGGCGGTGGCCGCCGGTCGGCGACTGCAGGTGATCGAGGTCGCGGGGCAGGCGGACGACTTCCCGTTTACGGCGAGTTTTCCGGAGGGGAATTATCTGAAGTACGTCGTGTCAGTCGTGCAGGATGAAGTCTGAGCCGATATTATGGCGGTTTGAGTCACTCGGAGCAGCTGGCTTCTCCGCTTCGTCCGGCGGGTCTTCACCCACATGAGCCCGCAGCACGTCGCGGTAGAGGAACTCGTAGCCTTTCGGCCGTTCCCCGGCGAGGACCGGGTGGCCGAGGGGGAGGATGAGGAACGGCCGCGACTGCTCTCCCCCCACCGAGCCATGCCCCCCCACCTGGTCGTCGAAGCAGGCGATCCCTTCCTCATCGATTGCCGCGAACAGGACCAGGTCGCCGCAGCGTGGCCCCAGCCCGTAGCGGCGCAGTTGTTCCATAAGCTCGTAGGGGTCTCCGTAAGGCCGCAAAAACGCCCGTTCCACTTGTGAAGCGTGGGTGGTGCCGCCGACGGAGATCTGGCCTTCGCGGTGAAAGATGCAGAGCTCTCCCTCTGCTTCGCCACGTGCCAGGATGAAGCCGATCCCTTTGTGCTTGCGCAGGAAGCGCAGCAGGGGGGGATGCACCTCTTCCACCTCCCGCCAGGTCAGCGGTCGATCCGTGCCGGTGATGTAGAGATGGGCCAGGCTGCTCGAATAGGTGATGACCACGCCACCCTCCGGGTCGATCTTGAGGGCTTCCGGGACCAGGGCCCTGATCTTGTTCTGCAGGTAATCCTTGGTCAGCCGGTAGAGGCGATGCCGCCAGCTGTGCTTGCGCGCCTCGATCTCGTCTCGCAGAAAGCTCATCTGGACGCGGGTGTGCTCGAAGGTGCCGGAGGAGACGCTGGCCCGCTCATTCTTGCGCAGGAAGGCGCTGACGGTATCGCCAAGGGTGGCGCCGAAGCGGCTCTCGAAGGGGTAGCCTGGCGTCTGGCCGTGATCGGAGAGGATGACCACGAGGTAGTCGACGCCGCTGATGTGCTCGGCGGCGCGGAGAATCTCGCCGATGCGCCGGTCGACGTACTTGAGGTTCTTCAGCGCCGGCCAGGAGCCGGGGCCGAAGTGGTGGGCGATCTCGTCGTAGCCGCTGAAGGTGGTGTAGATGCGCGACACGCCGGAGTAGATTTCGGCGATGACGCCGAAGGTCTGCAACTCGCGCAGGATCACGTTGCAGAAGATGCGGATGAAGGGGAACAGCCCCTCCCGGGTGCTCCAGCCCTTCTTGCGCCGGTGGTGCCATTCGTCCTTGCGGTTGGTCGAGTATTCGACCAGGGTGGCGAAGAACATGCGGCAGGTGCGCAGGGGGTTGACCAGCAGCAGCAGCGGGATGCGCCAGCCGCCGATCCGGCCAAAAAGCGTCTGGGGGTCCGGCGATGAGACGGTGAAGACGCTGCGTTCGGCGCCGCCGTCGAGAATGTTGGAGTAGGAGGCGCCGCCCGCGAGCAATCCTTTTTCGCCGGCGAACAGGTGCTCACGGAAGGACTGCACATGGTCCGGGTCATTGCAGGAGATCGCCTGCCCGGTCTCCCGCTCGAACCAGCGGAAGGCCGGGATGCCGTGGTCGCTGCCGTAGAAGAAAGCCGCCTGCGCCGCCGGCGTCGTGCTCGGCAGGCCGGCCTGGTACTCGATCAGCTTGTGCCCACGGCGCAGGAAGCGCTCCATGTGGGGGAGGTAGCCCCGGTCGAGGGCCTGCTGCAGAAAAGGGTAGGCCAACCCGTCGATCTGGATGCCGACGAAGCCTTTCTGCGGCCCGCGCGCCAACCTCTCCCGTCGCTCGCGGCGGAAGGGGAAGAACTTCAGGCCGTAATAGCAGGTGTACAGCCATTTACCCAGGGCACGGAGCATCAGGGCGCCTCCACAGGGTGATGAATGCAGTGCTGAGCGATGAGCGATGAGCGATGAGCGATGAGTCCTGAGTCCTGAGTCCTGAGTCCTGAGTCTCGCACCTCGCACCTCGCACCTCGCACCTCGCGTCCCTCGTCCCTCGTTCCTACACGACCGAGGCCTTCACTATGGTGATCGGTTCGTTCGGCACGTCGCGGTGCAGGCCTTTGCTGCCGGTTTTGACCTGGCGGATGGCGTCGACCGTCTCCATCCCCTCCGTCACCTTGCCGAAAACGGCGTAGCCGAAACCCTGCGGCGTTGGCGCGGTGTGGTCGAGGAAATCGTTGTCCCGGATGTTGATGAAGAACTGGCTGGTGGCGCTGTCGACCACGGAGGTGCGGGCCATGGCGACGGTGCCGTACAGGTTCTTGAGGCCGTTGGCGGCTTCGTTCTTGATCGGCGGTTTCTTGTTGGATTTGTCGCGCATCTCCTCCGTGAGCCCGCCCCCCTGGATCATGAAGCCGTCGATGACCCGGTGGAAGATGGTCCCGGCGTAAAAGCCGTCGTTGACGTATTCGAGGAAGTTGGCGACGGTGATCGGCGCCTTGGCGGCGTCGAGTTCGAGGACGATGTCGCCCATGCTTGTTTCGATGCGGACTTTCGGCTTGGCAGCAGTAGACATGAGAGCGCTCCTATAAAAAGACAGGGAATGATTCTGGATAGTTGTGAGACAGGTATAGCATGCCCCCGACTGCCGGACAAGGTCTGCACCGACTCATGAGGACACTTCCTGCTGCGGTTCTTGCAGGGCGGCAGGGGGCTCTTCGTCGTCCGGGCCCTGGTGGGGAGCGCCGGTCGCCACCCACTCGACGGTCAGGGTGTAGCTCACCGCCAGGACCATCGGGCCGATGAACAGGCCGATGAAGCCGAAGGCGATCAGGCCGCCGATGACGCCGACCAGGATCAGCAGCAGCGGGATGTTGGCGCCGCGGCGGATCAGGGCCGGGCGCAGGACGTTGTCGAGGCTGACGACCAGCATCGCCCAGACGAGCAGGGCGGTCCCCCAGCCTGGGCTCCCCTGCCAGTAGAGCCAGATGATGCAGGGGAGCAGGACCGGGAGCGGCCCGATCTGGGCGATGGTCAATACGAAGATCAGGGCGGTCAGCAGGGTCGCGTACTTCACGCCGACGACCGCCAGGCCGATGCCGGCGAGCACCGACTGGACGAAGGCCGTGACGATCACGCCCAGCGCCACCGCACGGATCGCCCGCGCCGCCAGCAGTGCCGCGGCGTCGCCGCGCTCCCCGGCGAGGCGTCGGGCGAAGCGGCGCATGCCGTCGGCCGCCGTCTCGCCGTGGCAGTACATGATCGCCGCGACGACGATGGTCAGGAGGAAATGCACGAACATGACGCCGAAGCTGCCGGCCTGCGAAGCCAGCCAGCGGGCGACGTTGCTGGCGAACGGCGCGATGCGTGCCGTCATCTCTTCGGGGCCCGCAGCCAGCACCTTCTGCCAGCCGTCGGCCAGCAGCGAGCCGACCAGCGGCAGGTTGCCGAGCCACTCGGGCGGCGTCGGCATGGAGAAGTCCGCCAGCATCTTCACCCAGCGGACGATCTGGTCGCCGTTCTTGACGATGGTGCCGATCGCCAGCGAGCAGGGGATGATGAAGAGCAGCAAGAGCAGCACCGTCATGACCGTGACCGCCAACGCGCGTCTCCCCCAGAGTTTCTCCTGGACCCTCAGCAGCAACGGCCAGGTGGCGATGACGATCATCGCCCCCCAGATGATGGCGGGCAGGAAGGGCCGCATGATCCAGAAGCAGGTCAGGATCATGCCGGCGAGGAAGAGGATGCTCAGGGTGTTGCGGGCCAGTTCGCGCTGAAAGCTCTCGTTCATGGCGTTCCCGGAGGTCGAATGGGGTCTGAATTCAGCCGGTTATCTCTTATTCCAGGGGATTGTGGCATAAATCGACAGGAAATGCATCTGCTGACGTAACTGCACCCTCATACATGCAACTCATCGCCCAGCACTCATCGCACATCGCTCAGTACTATCAAAGGGCTTTCGGTTGACAAACCGCCTCCGCAAGGGCGGCCTTCGCCCCGCATTTGGCGCAGGCCACGGTCGGGTTGGCCGCCTGGCGGTCGAGTTCCATCATCAGGCCCTTCTTGAGCAGCTTGCACATGTGGGTCGGATGTTTTTCCGGTTTCCAGCAGTCTTCATGCTTCTTGCTCATCAGGATTCTCCAGTTTGGTGCTTTGAGAAGACAGGCGAATGAGGGTCAATTGTACCAAGGAGTGATCACGAAGCAAAACAGGGACCCGGCTTTGTCAGCCAAGTCCCTGTTTTCTTTGTGGTACCGAAGGCCGGACTCGAACCGGCACGCCCGGAAGGCATCGGTTTTTGAGACCGACGTGTCTACCGATTCCACCACTTCGGCAAAGCGAGGTGCATTATAGGAACAACCCATCGTGCGGTCAAGTGGCAGTCGCGCTGCCCGCATGGTTTTTACGAGCGAAAACTTGTTGAATCCAGTCTGTCCATTATACTTGACGAGTATGGTTTATCCCTGCCACCGGCAACCCAACATCAAGACGGAGCCAAGCAATGAAAATCCCCATGTTGCGCGATACGTTATGGATCGGTCTCATCTTCTGCCTGTTTATCATTCTCCTTGCCCTCCCCATGGGTGCCTCAGCGGCGAACTGGCTGCAGATGGGCAAGGACCTGCTCGGTACGGCCGCCAAGCCCTCGGCGACCGGCGTCGTCTCCGGGTTGAGCGACTCGGACATCGCCGCCGGCCTGAAGGACGCCTTGCGCGTCGGTACGGAGTCGGTGGTCGGCCAGCTCGGGACGGTCGACGGCTTCAACGCCGACAAGGCCATCCACATCCCGCTGCCCGACAAGCTGGAGACCGTGCGCAAATACCTGGCGCCGCTCGGCATGTCGGGGATGCTCGACGATCTTGAGCTGAAGCTGAACCGCGCCGCCGAACAGGCGACGCCGCCGGCCAAGCAGCTCTTCTGGGATTCCATCGAGTCGATGACCCTGGACGATGTGCAGAAAATCTACAGCGGGCCGGACGACGCCGCGACGCGCTATTTCGAGGGCAAGATGTCGCCGCCGCTGGCCGAGGCGATGAAGCCGATCGTCGATGGGGCGCTAGCCGATGTCGGCGCGGTGCAGAGCTACGATGCGCTGATGGGGCAGTACAAGTCGATCCCCTTCGTGCCGGACGTCAAGGCCGACCTGTCCTCCTACGTGATCGAGAAGGGGATGGGAGGAATCTTCCACTACCTCGCCATTGAAGAAGCGGCCATTCGCAATAATCCGGTCAAGCGGACCACCGATATTCTGCAAAAAGTGTTCGGGGCGAGGTAGCCTGGCTGGTGCCATATCTGAAGTGTCTACAAAGGAAAAGGGTTGCGTGAGTTCTCGCAACCCTTTTCCTTGTTGGCCGTCTTCATTCTAAGGGGTCAGGCATTTGACAGGCCCTGGGAAGCGTGAAGCGGAAACAGGTCCCCTTGCCGGCTCCGTCCGATTCCACGCTGATATGACCGGCATAGCTCTCGACGGTTCGCTTGACGAGCGCCAGACCGAGCCCTGATCCGGAGCTGTTCTGGTCGAGCTTCTCGAAGAGGTTGAAGATCTTCCGGTGATAGCTGGGGCTGATGCCGACGCCGTTGTCCCGCACGAAGAACGCAACGCCATCTGCACCATCCTCGGCACCGATCACGATCTGCGGCGCCGGGTTCTCGGCCGTGAACTTGATGGCATTCTCGATCAGGTTCTGCCAGATTTCGACCAGCCTGATCACGTCGCCGTACAGGGGTATGTCGCGCTCTTCGATCTGAATGGCAAGGTTCCTGTCCAGCAGGCTCCCCGCCACCGTGTCGAGGGCGCTGATCACCACGGATTGGAAGTTGGTCAATTCATTTTCACCGGACATCTGGCCGGTCTTGACGAAATTAAGCAGGTCTTCCAGCAGTTCAGCCATGTGGTCTGCGGCCGACTGCATAAAATAAAGGTCTTCTTCGATGCGCTCGGTATTGCCGCTCTGCATGTCCTCCTTCAGGACGCCAAGGTAATTCTTGATCGTCACCACCGGACTCTTGAGATCGTGGGAGACCATGTAGGTGAAACGTTCCACCTCGGCATTTTTTGCCTCGAGCTGATGCTCCCGCTCCTTGAGCTCCGTGATGTCCATGATGCCGCCGATCAAACCCGCAACTTTTCCGTCCTTGGAACGGAACGGCGCCTTGGTCAGGACAACCTGGCGTAATTCCCCCTTGCCGTTGAATCTTGAACGGGTGACGCTCAAGGGTTCGTTGCCATCCTGTTCCATGACGGCCGTATCGTGGGCTTGCGCGTCTTGGGCGCTGTTGCCGGAAGCAAAGAGGTTGACACTCCTGCCGACGACCTGGTCCCGGGTCATGCCGTGGAATTCCTCGAAGGCGCGGTTGCACATCAGGTAGGTGCCTGCGGTGTCCTTGTAGTAGAGGGGGATGGGGGCGCTTTC
>JBFIMV010000080.1:0-8228 GCA_041611575.1 Desulfuromonadales bacterium
AGCGCCTTGCCCTGACCCGGAAGAGCGGGCCGCAGCCCGTTGCCGCCGAGCCTGTCAAGCGTGAAGCCGACAAGGTCGGGCGTAACGAGGCATGCCCCTGTGGCAGCGGCATGAAGTACAAGAAGTGCTGCGGCCAGTAATCAGGGCACCTGAGGAAGAGGGTTTGCATGACGCGTGGGACTGATGAGAGCGAACGCTTGCGGCTTCTGCTGGTAGAAGCTGTCCCGGGAAGCCTTGCCGTGCTGCGGACAGCCTGGCCTGAAGCGCATTTCATCGCGGTCGATCGACATCAGACTTCCGGTGTTTCGGACCTTGTCTCCCGGGAAAAGATCCAGATGGCTGTCTATGAGCTGGTTGCGGGCGAAGACGGTGACCTGGACGTTCTATCCCAGGTGCGGCGTGTGCACCCTCATCTCCCTCTGGCTGCCATACTGCCATATCAGGACTTTGAACGGGCACGGCAGGTCTTCCGCCTGGGGGTCGATGACGTTCTGACCCAGCCCCTGGCATCAACGGATGTCGTGCAATTGAGGGCACAGTTCGTCGGTCGCGTTCGCATCGAGGAAGAGCTTGCTTCGACGCAGAAGGCGGCTGAAAGGCTGTTCGACGACCTGGTCCTGTTGCAGGCCATCGGCGAGACAACCCGCAGCGCCGACGACCAGCAGCGACTGCTCGATTGTGTCGTTGACCTGATCCAGTCTGCGCTTGCCGTCGATATCGTCTCCCTGATGCTCGTCGAAGATGATGGTCTCCTGCGGATTCACGCCGCTCAGGGTCTGCCGGAAGATGTTCGGCGCGAGACCGTCTTGCAGGCCGGCGAAGGGATCTCGGGGAAGGTGTTACAAAGCGGAGAGCCGGTGCTGATCAACGACATGGCCAGCGACGGGAGATTTCCCCCGCGCGATGACGTTGCTCGCTACCGCACCGGCTCCCTGTTGTCGGTGCCGATTCGCTACCGTGAACAGACCCTGGGCGTACTCAATGTCAACAACAAGCGCAGCGGCGAGCAGTTCGCCGGCAATGACCTCGACGTATTGACGACCATCGCCCATCAGACGGCACTAGCGATTGAGAACCTGAAGCTGATCCGTCACCTCCAGCAGAAGACCATGGAGGTCGAGGAAGCTCACGCGGACCTGATGCGCTTGCACCTGGAGCGGACCCGCTTCGTCTGTAACCTCTCGCATGAACTGAAAACCCCGCTGACGACCGTCCTCGGCTTTTCCGACCTGCTGGTACACTTTGCAGACCAGATTGATCCTGAGAGGTTAAACGAATATCACCTTGGAATTTATGATGAAGCCAGGCGTCTCGAGGGGCTGTTGAGCGGCATGTTGCGGCTGTTCTCCATCGACTCAGGGGGCGAAGGCTGGCATTGGGAGGAAATCTGCCTGGCGGAGTGCGTCAATAGCGTTCTGTGTCAGTACGAGGTCAGGATTGCGGAAGCCGACCTGTCGCTCGAGACCGATCTGCCGGATGAGCTGCCTGCAGTCTGGGGTGCCGATGACAAAATGAATATTCTGATCGAAGCCCTGGTCGATAATGCCGTCAAGTTCAATTGCAGCGGCGGACTACTGTCTGTCAGGGCGATGCCGGCGGAACTGCATGGCCTGCCGGCGATCGCTCTGCGCTTTTTCAACCAGGGGCAGACTGTTCCCCTGGAGCACGCGTGGCGGCTCTTCCAGGGGTACACGCAACTGGGCGACCTTGACACCGGCAAGCCGAGCGGCGTCGGTATCGGTCTGGCGACCTGTCGCGCCATTCTGCGCCAGATGCATGGTGATATTCGTTTCGAGCCGGTTGACGGCGAGGGGACATCAGTTGTCCTGCTCTTGCCGACCCGGGAGTCTTTCATGGAGTTGAAGCATGACGCAACCGTTCTCTGATCTGCCGCGCGGTTTTCGCGCTGCCGCCTGCCGTTCCGGTATCAAGAAGTCAGGAAAACTTGACCTTGCCCTGGTCTGTGCCGACGTCCCGGCCCGCTGTGCCGGAGCCTTTACCACCAACAAGGTGGTGGCGGCACCGGTCGTCGTAACCGCGCCAAAAGTCCGTGGCGGACTCTGCCAGGCGGTTCTCGTCAATAGTGGCAATGCCAACGCCTGTACCGGCGAGCCAGGACTGCAGGATGCCCTGCATAGCGTAGACCTAGTCGCCAAAGCGCTTGACATCGACCCGCAACTGGTGGCCATCGCATCCACCGGTGTCATCGGCAAACCCTTGCCGATGGCCTGCTTTGACGAATACGTACCGAAACTGGCAGGGGAGCTTCGTCCCGACTGCGTCGATGACCTTTCCCAGGCCATCATGACCACCGATGCCTTTCCCAAGGTGTGCAGCAGGACCATCGAGATCGACGGTCGCGAGATACGTCTGCTCGGCCTGGCCAAGGGTGCCGGGATGATCCATCCCGACATGGCGACCATGCTGGCCTTCCTCTTTACCGACGCGGTCGTCGCGGAGGATTTGCTCGAGACATCTCTGAAGCCGGCCGTTGATGTTTCATTCAACCGCATCACCGTCGATCGTGATACATCAACCAACGACATGGTTCTGCTGATGGCCAGCGGTGCGGCCGGCAACCCGGCCATTGCCCCGGGGAGCACTGCGGCAGAGTTGTTTGATGCAGCGTTGCAGGATGTCCTGCTCGAGCTGGCGAAGATGATCGTCCGTGACGGTGAGGGCGCGACCAAGCTGGTGCGTATCCAGATTGATGGTGCGGCCAGCGACGCTGACGCCCTGCTGGCGGCGCGCAGCGTCGCGACTTCGGCGCTGGTCAATACGGCCTTCTTCGGGGCGGACGCCAACTGGGGCCGGATCATCGCCGCCGTTGGCTATTCCGGCGCGGCCGTCGACCCGGACAGGGTCGGTATCCGTTTTGACGATGTGCCGATGGTCGCTGCAGGTCTGGGGCTGGGCAACGAGCAGGAAGTGCTCGCCAGCGAAATCCTGAAGCGGGAGGAATTCACCGTGACGGTGGAGCTCGGCCTGGGTGCGGGGAGCGCGTTCTACTATACCTCGGACCTCGGTTACAACTACGTCAGGATCAACGCCGATTACCGGACCTGAGGTGCAGAGCAGGGTGCTGAGCGATGAGCGATGAGCGATGAGAGTAAAACAACAGGTCCGCTGATGGTTACGCCTGCGTCGCGGATCGATCATACCTTGCTGAAGCCGGATGCGACCGGAGCGGATATCGCGCAACTCTGCGAGGAGGCCGTGGAGCATGGCTTTGCTTCGGTCTGCGTACCCCCGTCCTTCGTCGCCCAGGCCGCGGAACGGCTGTACGGTTCCGAGGTGGCCGTCGGCACGGTGATCGGCTTCCCTCTCGGTTACGAAACCTCCCTGGTGAAGGCCTTCGCCACCGAACGCGCGGTTGCCGCCGGAGCGGCGGAGGTCGACATGGTGATTCACCTCGGTGACGCCCGCGAAGGGCGATTTGAACGGATCCTCACCGACATCCGGCAGGTCGTCGCGGCGGCCGACAAAGCCCTGGTCAAGGTGATCATCGAGTGCTGTCTGTTTGAACCCGCGGTCAAGCGGCAGCTTGCCGAAACGGTCGCCCGAAGCGGCGCCCATTATGTCAAGACGTCGACCGGATTCGCCGCTGCGGGCGCGACCGCCGCCGATTTGCGACTGCTGGCAACGGTCGTCGCGGGACGGGTTCGGGTAAAGGCTTCCGGAGGCATTCGTGACTGGCCGACCTGTCGGGAGATGTTGCTTGCCGGGGCCGACCGGATCGGCAGCAGCTCCGGCCCGGAGATCGTCGCGCAATGGCGCCGCAGCAGCACAGGGGGAAAATGAGCCGGGGGAGACGAGCCATCTGCATCGTACTCGACGGAGTCGGCCTTGAGGCCCTCCCCGATGCGGCCTCCTACGGCGACGCCGACGCAGCGACCCTGCCGCACGTCGCCCTGGCCTGCGGCGGTCTGCGACTGCCGAACCTGCAGCGTCTCGGCTTGGGGAATCTGGTTGAGATTGCCGGTGTCCCTGCGGCGAGTCTCCCGGTCGGTGGTTACGGTCGCATGCTGGCACAATCGCCCGGCAAGGACAGCACCACGGGGCACTGGGAGCTGGCGGGGGTGGTCCTCGACCAGCCGTTTACCACCTACCCGCAGGGTTTCCCTGACAAGCTGGTAAAGGCTTTCTCCGCCCTTGCGGGGAAGCCCCCGTTGGGCAATGTCCCCGCCAGCGGTATTTCGATTCTCCGGGAATATGGTGCGGAGCACATCGCGACCGGCCGGCCTATCCTTTACACCAGCGTCGACTCGGTTTTCCAGGTCGCTGCCCACGAAGACATCCTGGCGCCTGAGGTGCTCCATGAGCTGTGCCGCCAGGCGCAGAAACTGGTCATCCCCTACGGAATCGCCCGGGTCATTGCCCGTCCCTTCGAGGGCAGCCCTGAAGATGGCTTTCGCAGGACCTCGCGGCGCAAGGACTTTTCCCTGCCCCCTCCGGAAGAAACGGTCCTCGATAAACTCAAAGACCGGGGGCATACCGTTGCATCGGTTGGCAAGATCAGCGACCTGTTCGTCGGCAGAGGCGTATCGTCAAGCGTGGCGACCACCTGCAATGCTGATGGCATGGCGCGCACTCTGAAGGTTTTGGGAGCATTGGAACAGGGTTTGCTGATTGTCAACCTGATCGATTTTGACATGGTATACGGTCACCGTCGCGATGCCATCGGGTTCGGTCGGGCCCTGGAGGAGTTCGATGCCTGGCTGCCGGATCTCATGGCGCGGATGCGGGAGGACGATTTGCTTCTGGTGACGGCTGACCACGGTTGCGACCCGACTACGCCGGGAACGGACCATACCCGTGAGTCCGTCCCCGTGCTGGCCTGGAGTCACTGCATGCAGGGCGGTGATGATCTGGGAACGCGTGAGACCTTTGCCGATGTCGGTGCGACCCTGGCCGAGTTTTTCGGGGTGCCGGGTACCATGCGCGGGACGAGTTTTTTAGCTGCTTTGGCCGGAGGCTTCCGGGTCAACGTTTGAGCTGGTCTGCCTTGAAATCGCCAACGCCGTTGGCGTTTGAGGAAACCTCTTTGAGGAAGCAATCCTTGATGTAGCGCTGCAAATTGTCGTGCTGGCTCGGTGGAAAGTCGTCGAAGGTGACGCCGAAGCCCTGGGCAAAGTTGTTTTTCGGCTCGGGCTGAACAACGTAGATGACCGTTGATTTCACTTCCAGCTCTTTGCAATGCCCGAGAAGCGGGAAGACGACATTGACGCGGTCGCCTTTCTTGAGGCGCGCTGAAGCTTTGAAGAACAGGCCTCGCATGCTGAGGCTCATGACGTCGGCGAGAATGTACTCTTCGTCCTCGACGCTGAACATCCCCGGGAGTCGCAACCTGAGGCGCAGGTTGTGACGCGGATGGTTTTCCACCTTGCTCTGGATAAAGGCAAAGAGCTCGAACAACTCCATTGGCACGTCAAGGAACTGACCGGCGGTCAATTGCGGAGCCTCATTGTCTCCCTGTTTGAGGACAATCAGGGGGAGCTTGCCGGTGCGGAGGCGCTCGATCGTGTCTTTATCTAGAAAATCATCGCTTCGGGCATACATTTCCTGGCCGATGATGAACAGGGCAGGCTCGCTTTCAGCGAGAAAGGTTGCGATCTGCTCGATCTTCGTCGTAGAGAGGACCCGGTATCCCCAGTGCTTGAGGATCTGTTCTATCGTTGCCAGTAGCTCTGGGCGGCTGTCAGCCAACAGGATGCTTTTCATGGTAGTGATTCTGCTTGGTTGTTGTCTCGGGCGGTGTGCATGATGAGCTGGCTGAGCCAGCATATTCTCTCGCGTTACAGAGTAATTTAGCTTAACTGTTCCTGCGAGACAAAGGAGAAAATGACATGTTGAGAAATTTGGTGCTTTGGAGCAGTTGCCTTGCGCTTCTGTTGACCGCTTTGCCGGCGTCCGCACTCGAAGTTACGCAGATGGCCATCACGACCGCAATCGTCGACCGTGAGCCTGTCGATTCGGTGGTGGTTTACCCGATTCAGGACACCTTGCTCTATTGCTATACCCGTATCCTGCATGCCGACGAGCCTACGGTTGTGAAGCATGCCTGGTACCGTGACGATCAGCTCATGTCCCTGACCGAACTGCAGGTGAAGTCGCCGGACTGGCGCACCTGGTCGGCCAAGCGTTTGCTTGCGGGTTGGGAAGGGAACTGGCGTGTCGATGTTCTCGATGCTGATGGACAACTGCTGCAATCCACCGGTTTCCGGTTGCGATAACCGATGACGAAAACAGCACAGCCGCCCGATATTCCGAGCGGCTGTGCTATTTTACAAACTGTCAGGCCTTTTTCTTGGCTTTGCCTTTGCCGCGAGCGGCGCGGGCCTTGGCCAGTTTCTCCCCGAGGCCGCGGTCGATCGCCATCTGGCGACGGCTTTCCGAGTAGCTTTTTGCCGCAAGCGACTGGGTGCGGGGGATGTCGAACTGCTTGCGATATTCTGAAGCGGTCATGTCGTGCGATGTCTTGAGATGGCGCGAGAGGGTCTTCATCCCCTTGCCGCAGATCATGCAGAAGATCTTGTCCTTGCCGAAGGCTTTCTTGCGGGATATGGCCGGCCCCTGTTCTTCGTCGGCCGTCACGTCGATCGTTTCACCTTTTTCTAAACTGTTCAGTGCGGCATAAATATCGACAAGTTCAGAGACCAGTTCTTCTTTGGTCATGTTTGTAGTGGATGCATGTGCCGCGACAATTTCTGCTGCCATTTCCAAAATTGTTGCCATTAGGACCTCCGAAATAGTTTTTGTTACTGAAATAGATAGTTTCTTTACAAAAAAGCTCCTATATTAATACAACGATTTAATTTATAATCAAGTTCAAAATGGATGATTTAACGATTTTTTCTTTTTTATCTCGGTTTGAATCAGTTCAGTCTGTTTTTGTTAACGGATTTTTTATAGGAAGAGATGCTTGTCATGCACATCAGGCAAATGATTGAGTCTGCAGAAAAACAACTTCTCTGTGAAAGTGCGTCTCACGGCAGTACATCGAGGGGGCGTAAAGTCGGAGAGGAGCCTTGTCCGATAAGAACGATCTATCAGGTAGACCGAGACCGTATATTGCACTGTAAGGCATTTCGCCGCCTGAAATACAAGACACAGGTGTTCCTGGCGCCCGAGGGCGACCATTACCGTACCCGGCTGACCCACACCCTTGAGGTCAGCCAGGTTGCGCGTACCATGGCGCGGGCGTTGCGCCTCAACGAGGACTTGACCGAAGCGATCGCGCTCGGCCACGATCTTGGCCACACGCCTTTCGGGCACGCCGGAGAACGCGTGCTGGCCGAGCTGCTCCCCGGCGGTTTTCATCACGTCAGCCAGAGCCTGCGGGTGGTCGACCTGCTGGAGAAAGAGGGTTGCGGGTTGAATCTTTCCTGGGAGGTGCGGGATGGGATACGGCGACACTCCAAGGGGCGTGGTGCCCTGTTGGGTGAAGGTTGCAACGATTTGCCGGCGACCCTCGAAGGGCAGCTGGTGCGTCTCGCGGATGTCATCGCTTATGTGAATCATGATCTTGACGACGCCATTCGCGGCGGCCTGGTGGGCGTTGGTGATGTCCCCGTTGGCTTGCGTCGAGGGCTTGGTGAGACACACTCGCAACGGCTGAACACCCTGGTCAGCGACCTGATCAACACGACTCTCGAGGCAGGTCTGGAGGCCGTGCGCCTTTCCGCCGGGGTGGCCGAACAACTGACTGCGCTGCGCGAATGGTTGTATGACAATGTCTACCGTGCACCTTCGGTTGAAGAGGAATTCCGCAAGGCCAGCAGGGTCTTGCGCGAGCTTTTTGCTTATTTCGCCATGAATCCTGGGGCGGTTCAAGCGAACGGCGGCCGGTTCGCAGAGGGTGATCCCGTTGAATTGATAGCAGCGGATTTTCTTGCCGGGATGACAGACCGCTATGCCATGAACCTCTACCAGAAACTGTTTTTTCCGCAGCCATGGAAGTCCGTTTGATGGAAGGGGCGCAAAACGTCTGGCGCACTCTGCGGATGCTTGACACTCCGGAAGGCAATATGATAGTTTTTTAGCGCCTTTACGGTCACTTGTCCGTTTCGGCCTGTGAATGGAATGCTGTCTGTCGCTGACGCGTTAACTCGCTTTTTGTGAGGGGGGCACGGTCGGCGCCGCACAGGATTTCCCGCAATATCGGCAAAGCATTCAGTATTTGCCGGATGTGAACCATGTGCTCGCTGCATCGGCCCGGCCGATGAGCG
>JBFIMV010000081.1:0-8221 GCA_041611575.1 Desulfuromonadales bacterium
GGTCCAGAAGTCGCTGTCGTGGCAGGTGGCGCAGGTCTGTGGCACCAGCGTCGCATGACAGTCGGCGCAGTTCGCGACACCGGGGCTGCCGAGGACGACTTCGTGATGCTGCGCCCGTGAAGACCCGGCACGACCCGCAGCCTGCCAGAAGCCATCGTTGTGACAGAACTGACAGCTGTCGACTGCCGGGATATCGGAGCCTGCACCGTGGCACAAGCTGCAAGCGAGGTCTGACGGGATAAGCGGGTTATCAGGGTTGTGATGTTCCTGAAGGCTGACGTCGCCCGAGGAGTGACAGCTGTCGCAGCTGTTGTCGAAGTTCATGGTGGTGTGGCAGGTGGCGCAATCGGTCCCCGGAGCGACGGGCAATGCATGGTGGACATCCCGGGCGGTGAGCGCCTGGCCCCCGGCGTCGACCCCCCAGTAAGCCGCGTCGTGACAGGTTGCGCAGCCGGGTACGTCGCCGGCGTCGCTGTGACAGGTGTTGCAGGTCAGGGACTGGTTGGCGATGGCCAGGTCATGATGCCGGGTCTGGTTGGCCTCGTTCGGCGCGTGGCAGTCCTGGCAGCCGGTATAAGCCTTCGGCAGCGACGGATTGGTACGGCGGGTGTCCAGCGCGATGGCGGAATGACAGTTGGAGCAGGTCAGGGTCCCGGTCAGCATCACGTGATGACGGTCGGCCGACTCGCCCTGGTGGCACGCGTGGCAGTCGGTCGGCCGCGGCGCGTTGGTGTGGCAGCTCTGGCAGTTTTGCAGGGCCCCCGTCGCGGCGTGGTGCGCCGAGCGGGCATCGGGTTTGTTGTTGTTCGCCGTCCAGTAGGCGCTGTTGTGGCAATTCTCGCAATCGTTGACCAGCGGCGTGCCGGTATGGCAATCAGCACAATTGCCGGCGAGCGCCTCGGGCGTTGCATGGTGGGCGGTGCGGATCTCTCCGGGATGGCAGCTGGCCGTGCCGCAGCCCGTGAGCGGCGCCATGGTGGTGTGACAGGTGGCGCAGTCGATCGGATCGCCCGTCGCAGGCGTGCGGGGATCATCCTGGGCGGCGAGATGGTGGGGCGTGCGGATTTTGCCCATGTGGCATTCGAGGCAATCGGCGAGGTCGCCGACGTTGGTGTGACACTCGGCGCAGTTGCCGCCCGTGGCTTCGGGTGTGGCGTGATGAGCGTTCTGCTGGGGGATGAAGGTGTGGCAGCCGGCGCAATCGCCGCCGGTGGTGACACCCTCGTGGCATTGGCTGCACAGCCCCTGCGAGTAAAGTTCCGACTCGTGATGTGCCGCGGCGACATTGGTGCCGTGGCACTGGGCGCAATCCGAAGGGGTCAGAGTGGAGGCCGAGACCGGCGAGGCATTCCAGACAAACAGCAGGCCAACAAGCAGGCACACCAGGAACCCTGCACCGCACCGACAGAGATTCAGATATTTCCCCGGAGTCATCATCACCATATTCCTCCCATCACAACCCGTGTAAACCAAAAAAGTGTTAAAAAATTGGTGTCAATATCAGATAAGAACGTCGCATCGTCGCTTTCATTCCGGGCCTCCCCCGGCCCCGGGCGACGATGTCTCGTCTGCTGCATACAACAAAGGGGCTTATTGTGTCAGCAACATGCAGGCCAAATGGCCTCAACATCAAAAATGTCTTTTTTTTGTCGTCGACAAACCTGTGAAATAACGTTTTTTTTTCTTCGTGTTATTTTTAAGAACTTCACAATAAACGCGTAACCTCCTGTTTTTGAAGAGAACTTCATCATGCTGCGCCCAGAGTGACTACGCCATATGACTGAGTCGTGACAGTCATTTGACATTAACGCCCTCAAGCGGAGCCTCCTGCCCAGACCCAAGCCCACCGAGGTTTCAATCTGCGGGGGATTGCCCTATAATTCCGCGCAGCACAGACAATTTCCGCAAGACGGTTGTCCGCACAGGAAAGGATCACGATGAGACACTCTTCCCTCCTTATACTTACCGGCCTGCTGGCCGCCTTAACCGCCTGCAGCGAAGAAGCTCCACAGGTGGCAGCCACCCCGAGCGCTCCGACTTCCCCGGCAGCCGCTGACTCATCTGTCCCGGCAAAGGAAGAACCCCGGCCACCGGTATTCGAAGACTTCCAGGGAGAACCACAGCTCTCGCTCTTCCCCCGGGTAGGCGACTATCGCCCGGAGAACGACAGCGACCGTCTCCCTTACTGGAACACCTTCATCGATCACCTGGTCAAGGTCACCGGCGTCGCCGAGGAGCAGGCCACCGGCAACCGCGCCTGGGCTTTCCGCGGCATCAACAGCATCGACTCGGTCGGCTACTTCTCGCCGCTCGCCGTGTCACCGCAGACGACCTACACGGTCTCCTTCCGCATCGCCACCGACCTCGCCGAAGGCGCTTCGGCCGGCATCGGCATCCTCGAATTCGACAAATTTCTGTGGATCGGCGACCAGTTCACCGAGAGCCTGTACAAAGAGCACTATCGAGGAGTACAGGAGGGCATCCGCCTGTCAGGCACCCGGCCCTGGCAGGAGAAGAGCTTTGACTTTACCACCGGGCCGGAAACACACATGATCCACCTGGTGCTCTTCCGCGAGGGCGAACACGATCGCAACCCGGTGATGTTCGACGATATCCGCATAGAATAAAAACAGGGACGCTTCCCATTTTTTGTTTTTAATGGGAAGCGTCCCTGTTTGTTCAACGAAAAGAAGGGCCGGCTTTCGCCGGCCCTTCTTTTTCTGCTTCAGCAGGGGTGCACGTTGCTGCTCCCCACAACTCTTGGCTTCCGGTACTTTTTCATAACGTCCTCCTTCTTGGGGCGCGCCCCGGTTTATTGTTTGACTGATACCATCTGACCGGCCTTGACAGTCCTGGTCGTTGTTTTTCCGCCCGGCAGGCTGATCTTCGCGGTGTAACTTTTGCCGGCCTTCACACCGAAATGCACCACGGCGGGCTCCTGGGCACAGAACCCGGTCGCCGAGCGGACTTCGCGACTGGCAATCAATTTTTCACCATCATACAGGGCGACCCTGGCGCCGAAACCCAGGCCGGTCAGCTTGACCCAGTTGTTGTCGTTCTGGTTGTTGAGGTAAAGCTTGTTCTCGGCACCCCAGTTGATCACGTAGAGGTCAAGGTCGCCGTCGTTGTCGACGTCGGCAAAGGCCGTTCCCTTGGTGCGCACCGTGGAGCACTGCAGTTGCGGCTGCTTGTCGGCGATGTTGACGAAGTTGCCCTTGCCGTCATTCAGGTACAGCTGGTTGGCCAGCTTGCAGTCGCCCTCGTAGAAATCAAGGTCGCCGTCGTGGTCGATATCGCCGAAGGTCGGGCCCTTGCCCCAGCCTTCCTGGCCGGCGGCGATCTGCGCGGTGGCTTTGGTGAAGAACCCTTTTCCGTCGTTCAGGTAAAGGTTGTTGCCACCGATGTAATTGGAGACGAACAGGTCCTGGTCGCCGTCGTTGTCGATGTCGGCAAAACTGGCGCCCAACCCCCAGTTCGGGTCGTTGACGCCCCTGGCAGCGGCTGCCTCGGTGAAGGTGCCGTTGCCGTTGTTGATGTACAGCTTGTTCGGCTCGCCGGCGGGGTAGCGGCCGTTGACGACATAGAGATCGACGTCGCCATCGTTGTCGATGTCGCTCCAGACCCCCATCCAGCTCCAGCTCTTGTCGCCGACACCGGCGGCATCAGTCACATCGGTGAAAGTTCCGTCGCCGTTGTTGGCGAACAGGACGTTTTTGGCGCCGACGCCGTAATTGGCGCAATAGATATCCAGGTCGCCGTCATTGTCGTAATCGGCGAAGCTCGCCGAGTAGGTGAACGCCTTGAGGCCAACGCCGGCCTTCCCGGTCACATCGACGAAGGTGCCGTCACCATTGCCCTTGAGCAGTCGGTTGGCCTCGATCTCGTACTGGCCGCCGGTAGCGAGATACAGGTCGACGTTGCCGTCGTTGTCGTAGTCGCCGAAGACGCTGCCCATGGTAAATCCCGGAGCATCCAGGCCGACACCCGCGGCCGATGTGGCATCGCGGAAGGTGCCGTCGCCGTTGTTGAGGTAGAGCCTGTTGCTGCCGCCTTTGTTGGAGACGTACAGGTCGACGAAGCCGTCGTTGTTCACATCGGCAAAAGCGACGCCCTTGCCCAGACCGTCATCGGCGACGCCCGCCTGCCTGGACACGTCCCGGAACTCCTGGCCCAGCACCGGCCCGGCCACCAGGACAAACATCAGGGCGCACGTCAGCCAATTGCCTGCCTTTTTACTCACGGTTGCTCCTTTTCACCGACATGGACAGCCTCAAAGAGAATACCCGCCAGACAATGGCGGAACGCCACTAATCTGTGAAGTGTCTTGAAAAAACATCGCCAATATAGCGAATTACCTCAAAGACAACAAGTTAAACCAACCCGACCATTGACAGCGGAAACGGTTTCCAGTCCGCATGACGAATCAACGGCAACCATTTCGATTTGCAAAACACGCGCCCAATAACATCATGAGCCATCGATACGATCCAATGCCTGTCGCCCAGAGCTCTTGGCTAACGTGTCTCAAGCGATCACAGACTTGCCCGGGACGGATCCATAGCGGATGGCCTACACGCAAGGTTCGAAAATGACAACATAATTCTTGCAGCAACAGTGAAAAAGCCTATAATGAGGCGACAAATATCCCGTCTATCGCTGACCTGACAACGAGTAGAGACTGACCCATGGCACCACGCAAGCGTATCGGTGAGATCCTGATGGACAACGGGTTTATCACCGAAGACCAGCTCGAAATCGCCCTCAAGGAGCAGAAAAAGACCGGCGAACTGCTCGGTTCGGTCCTGTTCGGTCTCGGCTTTATCAGTCAGAAGGACCTGTTCAAAGTCCTCTCCGCCACCCAGCAGAATGCCCCGCAGAGCGCCCGTCCGGCGGCAGGCGCCGATGAGGCCGGGCCGGAACTCCCCGAAGAGATCGACTTCCTGGTCCAGCAGAGCAGTTCCCTCTTCCAGAAGAGCGCCGACCTGCACAAGGTGGAGCTCGATTCGCCGCATTCGCCGCTGGTCAACCTGGTCGAGAAGATCCTGGTCAACGGCATCCGCCGCGGCGCGACCGACGTGCACATCAACCCCGACATGAAAGGGGTGCGCATCCGCTACCGGGTCGATGGCGTCCTGCATCATGGCATGTTCCTGCCGGGCAAGCTGCTCAACCCGATCGTCTCGCGCATCAAGGTCATGGGGCGCATGAACATCGCCGAAACCCGCGTCCCCCAGGACGGCAGCGCCGAGTTCTTCTACAAGAACCGCGGGCTCGACCTGCGCATTTCATCCTTTCCGGTGATGGGCGGCGAAAACATCGTCATCCGCGTCCTCGACAAGACCCAGGTCCTGGTCGGCCTGGAGAGCCTCGGCTTTCTCGAAGACGACATCGACCGCATCAACGAATCCCTCGCCCTGCCCTACGGCATGATCCTGGTGACCGGCCCGACCGGTTCCGGCAAGACGACCAGCCTGTACTCGTTCCTGTCGATGATCAACAGCGTCAACCGCAACATGTTCACCATCGAAGACCCGGTCGAGTACCACCTCCCCCTGGCCCGCCAGGCCCAGGTCAACGTCAAGGCCGGGCTGACCTTCGCCACCGGCCTGCGCTCGATCCTGCGCCAGGACCCGGACGTCATCCTGGTCGGCGAGATGCGCGACGCCGAAACCGCCGAGCTGGCGGTGCGCGCCGCCCTCACCGGGCACCTGGTCTTTTCGACCCTGCACACCAACGACGCCGCCTCGACCATCGTGCGCATGACCGACATCGGCATCGACCCGTTCCTGGTCTCCTCGACCATCGACACCATCGTCGCCCAGCGCCTGGCGCGCATCCTCTGCCCGCAATGCAAGGAACCGCTCCCGGCCGGGGACCCGGCCTACAAGACGCTCGCCGCCGACCCTGAGACCCAGACGCTTTACCGCCCCACCGGCTGCCGCGCCTGCGACAATGCCGGCTTCAAGGGCCGTACGGTGATTTACGAGATTCTCAAGGTCAATCGCCAGATACGCGAACTGATCAATGCCCGCGCCAGTATCGACGAAATCCGCAATGCCGCCATCGACAACGGCTTCCGCGACATGAGCCAGGTCGGCATGCAGAAGGTCCTGAGCGGGGTGACGACTCTTGAAGAGGTTCGCAGCATTGCAAGAACGGCACTCTGATGGCCACCTACAACTACCGCGCCGTTGATCCGAACTCCAACATCCAGGTCGGTACCCTGACCGCCCCGGACGAAACCGTGCTTGAGAAGACCCTGGGGATGCAGGGTCTGACGCTGATCGAGGCAAAGAAAACCCTCGGCCTGTCCCTGGAGACGCTGTTCGCGCCGCGCTTCAAGGAAACCGACCTGCTCAACCTGACCTACCTGCTGCAGCAGATCGTCATCTCCGGCATCTCCCTGGTCACCGGCCTGCAGGACGTGGTGTCCGGCGGCAGCAGGAAGACTCTCGCCCCGGCTTTCCAGACCCTGTCGAGCGGCGTCCAGTCGGGCATGTCCCTCTCCGAAGCGATGCGCGAGCGGGCGGACATCTTCCCCTACTACTACATCCAGGTCATCCGTGCCGGGGAGATCTCCGGCAGCCTCGAACAGAGCCTCGACTACCTGCTGAATTACCTGGAGTGGCAGATCGAGTTCAAAAAGTCGATACGGTCCATGCTCGTCTATCCGAGCGTCGTTCTCAGCTTCATGGGGGTACTCGGCATCATCCTGTTCGTCTTCGTCTTCCCGTCCCTGATCGGCGTGCTCACCAGCCTCAACGCCGACCTGCCGCTGCCGACCCGGATGGTCATGGCGATCTCGGGCTTTGCCCGTGAATACTTCGTGCTGATCGGCTTCGCCATGGCAGCGACCGCCGTCGCCTACCGGATCCTGGTCAGAAAACCGGCCGTGCGCAGGACGGTCGACAACCTGCTGCTCAAGCTGCCGATCATCGGGGAACTGCTGAACAAGATCAGCCTGTCACGCTATTTCAAGACGCTGGCGACGCTGCAGGCCTCCGGGCTCGACATCCAGGCGACCTTCAACACCGCGGCCGGTGTCGTCAACAACAGCGAGCTGCGGGCGCGCCTGTCCCGCGTCACCGATGCGATCCTGAGCGGCGGGTCCGTTGCCGCCGCCCTGACCGCGACGAACACGGTACCGCAGCTGGTCCTCAGCATGGTCTCTCTCGGCGAGAGAACCGGCAACATCGAAGGGGCGCTGGCCCGCTCCAGCGAAATATTCGACAAGGAGGTGCGGGAAACGGTCAAGCGGCTGTTCACGGTCATAGAACCGCTGATCGTCGTCTGCCTCGGCATCATGATGCTGATCATCCTGCTGTCGATCTTCCTGCCGCTCTACGGCATCGTCGGCAACATCAAGGGGCGCTGATGAGAAGAAACGGCTTCACACTGATCGAAATCGTCGTCGCCATGGCCATCCTGTCGATCATGGCCGGAGTCCTGGTGCCGATGATGTACCGTGTCTGGGAGAGCAACGAGATCGCCCAGACGCGCGAGCGCATGGCCGAGCTGAAAAAAGCCATCGCCGGCGATCCCAACCTCTACCAGCAGGGCGTGCGCAGCCACTACGGTTTCGTCGGCGATGTCGGCGACCTCCCCGCCAACCTCGACGACCTGGTCAGCGACTCGGGGAGCTGGGTCGGCTGGAACGGGCCCTATCTCGGCGGCTTCGACCCGGCGACCTTCAAGCGCGACGCCTGGGGGAATCCGATCGCTTACGCGGAACACGACCCGCCGCTGGTGGTTTCCGGCGAAGAGGTCGCGGCGACCTTGCGCAGCGCCGGGCCGGACCGGACCTTCGGCAATGCCGACGACATCGACGAGAACAGCGACCTCGCCCTGCAGATTCTCGGCAAGGACGTCTGGCCGACCGACCGTGTGCGCGGCAACCTGAGCGTCACCGTGACCGCGACCACAGAAACCACCCCATCCTATTATGCCGATCTGCGCGTCCGTTATCTTAACGGCACCGGTTTTGCAACAATGACCAGCAGCTGCATCGCCCTGAATATCGGCCTGGTGCAATCCGGCGTGCCGAAAACCGTCAGCCAGGCGATCGACGCCAGTTTCCCCGTGACCCTGCCGATCGGCCGGGTCACCCTGCGCAGCCGGCTTTTCAGCGCCGCCGCCTGGGCTACGGCGTCGAGTATTCCACGACCGACGGCGCCACGCTTTCGGCCTTCTGGCTGCACCGCAACCTTCTGGGCGGGGCCGA
>JBFIMV010000082.1:0-8217 GCA_041611575.1 Desulfuromonadales bacterium
ACAACGAGATCGGCTACGTCCACCGCATGATGGAGCTGTGCAAAAAAGTCGCCGCAAGCCTTTAGGCCAGAGCTTATGAATTTTACCCATCGCTCATCGCTCATCGCCCAGCACTGGTTTATGCCGTGAACGCTCTGCGCAACTACACCCTGGTCACAGCCGCCTACTGGGGCTTCACACTCACCGACGGCGCGTTGCGCATGCTGGTGCTGCTGCACTTCCACGACCTGGGCTACTCGGCGGTGCAGATCGCCTTTCTCTTCCTGCTCTACGAGTTCTTCGGCGTGATCACCAACCTGGTCGGCGGCTGGGTCGGTTCGCACCTGGGATTGAAGGTCACCCTGTTCGCCGGGCTGGCGTTGCAGATCGTCGCGCTCTCCGCGCTGGCGATGCTCGACCCCTCCTGGTCGGTCGCGGCGTCCGTGGCCTATGTCATGGGGGCCCAGGCGCTCTCCGGGGTCGCCAAGGACCTGACCAAGATGAGCGCCAAGAGCGCCATCAAGGTTCTCATCCCGGAGGAGGCCGAGGGCGCCCTGTTCAAATGGGTCGCGATCCTCACCGGATCGAAGAATGCGCTGAAGGGCGTCGGCTTCTTCCTCGGAGGGGTCCTGCTGACCTGGCTCGGCTTCCGCGGTTCGCTGTTCGCCATGGCCGGGGCGCTCGCCCTGGTGCTGCTGGCCACGCTGGTCTCCCTCCCCGGCGAGATCGGCATGGCGAAGAAAAAGACCAAATTCAACGCGATCCTCTCCAAGAGCCGCGACATCAACCTGCTCTCGGCGGCCCGCCTGTTCCTGTTCGGTTCGCGCGACATCTGGTTCGTGGTCGGCCTGCCGGTGTTCCTCTCCGCCAGCCTCGATTGGAGCCATGCCGAGGTCGGCGGCTTCCTCGCCCTCTGGGTGATCGGCTATGGCGGTGTGCAGGCGCTGGCTCCCGGCCTTCTCAAGGGGGTGTTGGGCGGTGGAACGCCACGCGGCGGAACAGCTGCGCTCGGCGCCTTCGGTCTGGCGCTGCTGACCGCCCTGATCGCCGTCGGGGTCGGCCTGGACCTGTCCCCCTGGGTCACTGTCGTCTTCGGCCTGGCGCTGTTCGGGGTGCTCTTCGCGATCAATTCCTCGGTGCACAGCTATCTGGTCCTGGCCTACACCGAGGCCGACCAGGTGGCGCTCAACGTCGGCTTCTACTACATGGCCAACGCCATGGGGCGGCTGGTCGGAACCCTGCTCTCGGGGGTGGTCTTCCAGTTCGGCGGATTGGTCGCCTGCCTCTGGGTGTCGGCCGGTTTCGTCCTGGTAGCCGGTGTGATCTCGCTGCAACTTCCTCGGGACGGGGTCGCAGCGATCCGCTGAGCATTATTGTTGGAGGATGTCATGGAACACGGCCTGACCAAGAGACTCTCCTTCCTCGATCGTTACCTGACTCTCTGGATATTCCTCGCCATGGCCATCGGCGTCGGTGCCGGCTGGCTCTTCCCCGGCATCAAGACTGTCGTCAACGCCTTTTCGGTCGGCACCACCAACCTTCCCATCGCCGCCGGCCTGATCCTGATGATGTACCCGCCGCTGGCCAAGGTGAAGTACGAAGAGCTCGGCGGAGTCTTTCGCAACCGCAGGATCCTCGGCCTGTCACTGCTGCAGAACTGGGTGATCGGCCCGATCCTGATGTTCTTTCTGGCGGTCACCTTCCTCTCCGGCTATCCGGAGTACATGGTCGGCCTGATCATGATCGGTCTGGCGCGCTGCATCGCCATGGTCATCGTCTGGAACGAGCTGGCCAAGGGCAACACCGAGTACTGTGCCGGGTTGGTGGCCTTCAACAGCATCTTCCAGGTGCTGTTCTACAGCGTCTACGCCTGGTTGTTCATCACCGTGCTGCCGCCGCTGCTCGGCCTTGAGGGGGCGATTGTCCAGGTCACCATCGGCCAGATCGCCGAGAGCGTCTTTATCTATCTCGGCATCCCGTTCCTGGCAGGGATCGCCTCCCGCTACAGCCTGATCCCACTCAAGGGCCGGGAGTGGTACGAACAGGTCTTCATCCCCCGCATCAGCCCGGTCACCCTGGTTGCCCTGCTCTTCACCATCGTCGTCATGTTCAGCCTCAAGGGGGAACTGATCGTCACCATCCCCATGGACGTGGTGCGCATCGCCATTCCGCTGCTGATCTACTTCGTGATCATGTTCCTGGTCAGTTTCTGGATGGGGGTCAAGGCGGGGGCCGACTACAGCAAGACCGCGACCATCGCCTTCACCGCCTCCGGCAACAACTTCGAGCTGGCGATCGCCGTGGCGGTCGCCGTGTTCGGCATCGAGTCAGCGGTGGCGTTCACCGCGGTGATCGGGCCCCTGGTCGAGGTGCCGGCCCTGATCGGCCTGGTGAATGTCGCTTTCTGGCTGCAGAAGAAGTATTATGGCGGTCAGGTTGCGCGCTGACCCCGTTATCGAGGTTCCCCATGAGATGCTGTCGCTGGTTGCCGCTCGCTCTGTTACTGCTGGCCCCGTATCATGGGCTTGCCGCAGACAACCCGGCTAAGAATGGCAAACCGGTCGTCTATTTCGGCGTCATCCCGCGCTACAACCCCATGATCATGTACCGCAACTACCAGCCGATCATGGATTACCTGACGGAGAAAACCTCCTACCATTTCGAACTCAAGCTTTCGCGCAACTATACCGAAGCGGTCAAGTTCATGCGCGAAGGGGTCACTCCGATCGCCTCCCTCGGTGACGTCACCTTCATCGAGGCCAACCGTGCCTTCGGTGCCCGTCCGATACTCAAGCCGCTCAATGCCCAACGAAAACCCTACTACCGCAGCGTCATCATCCTCCCGGAGAAAAGCCACGTGCAAAACATGGCAGAACTGCATGGCAAAACCTTCGCCTTCGGAGACGTGCACTCGACCTCGGGCAATCTCATTCCCCGCCATTATCTCTTCCGGCACGGCATCTCCCTGTTTGACCTTGCCCGCTACGAGAATCTCGACTCTCACGATGCAGTTGTCAAAGCGGTATTGAAGGGAAAGGTCGATGCCGGTGCGGTCAAGGACGTGGTGGCGCAACGGTACCTGCCCCATGGTCTGCGGTTTCTTGAGAGCTCCGATCCGATCCCGGCGGTGCCGATCGTGGTCCGCGCCGATGCCCCCGCCCGATTGATCGAAGAGGTGACTAACGCCCTGCTGGCGATCGATGCCACCGATCCGGTCATGGCAGCCCGCATGAAGTCCTGGGATCCCGAGTTCCGCTACGGGTTCGTTCCGGCGTCTCTCGAGGACTACAAAGATGTCATCCAGATCATGGATAGCGTGCCGGAAGGGTGTGGTGTCAAATGCCACTGAGATTTTCGCGCTGGATGGGCATCCGTGCTCGCTTCATGACTCTGGCTGTAGTGCTGACCCTGCTGTTTTCAGGCCTGTGGGGTGGCTGGACCTGGCTGCGAGAACGCAATCTCCTCTACGATCGGCTCGATCGTCAGGGGGTGGTTCTGGTCTCCGCCATGGCGATTCCGATCATCAATGCCCTGCTGTACGAAGAACTCGGGATTATCGAGGAAGGGGGCCTGCTCGACAACTTCATGGCCGACATCATGGCCAACGGACAACTTCAGCCACTCTACGCCATGGTTGTCGGCAATGACGGTCGCGTGCTCGCTCACAACCGTTTGACCGAGTTCGGCGAAGTTTATGATGATCCCCTCACTCTCGCGGCCTTGGCCAGTGCTGATGTCCTGAAGGTTAAAACGACAGTCAACAACCAGCCGATGCTTGATTTTTCAGCGCCCCTGGCGATCGCCGGCAAGCGCTGGGGCAGCTTGCGGGTCGGTGTGTCGCTGTTGCCGTTGCAGCAGGAGCTGAACACTCTGGCGCGCAGTATTCTTGGCTTTGCCCTGATGTTTTCTTCTGGAGCCTTGCTCATCTATTTTGCCGTCGCGCAGAGGCTCGCCAGGCCGCTTGAGATGCTTGCGGAAAGCATGGAGACGATGGACGTCTCTTTGCCGAGCTATCTGCCGCCCAAGGTGAGGCGCGACGAAATCGGTCGCCTGGAGCGCAGTTTCCACGACCTACTGGAGCGCCTGCGCCAGAGCGAAATCGATCGACACAAATCGCTGGAGAAGTTTGTCGAGAGTGAACGGTTTGCCGCCGTCGGCAAGCTGGTCTCCGGCATCGCCCATGAGATCAACAATCCGCTCTCCGGTATTCAGGGGGCTCTTTATCATATCGGCGAAGAGAGCGATAACTCGGCGCAGAGTTATGTCAAGGCGGCCGAGCAGGGAGTGGAACGCATCAGTCGTATCGTCGGGCAGCTGCTTGATTTGTCGCGGGCTGATGCGCTGCATCCGGAGCCGGTCGACAGCGTGGAATTTTTCGAGGAACTCTCGCTGTTTGCCCGGATGGCCATCAAGGGCAGAGACTGCAGGCTGCAGGTCGCGGATGGGTACCCGCGTGGTGTGATTTGCATCGATCGGGACAGGATTCACCAGACCTTGCTCAACCTGGTGCTGAATGCGGCCGACGCCGTATCCGGGCAGGAGCAGAGTCTCGTGCGGCTCGAAACCTTTGCGCACGACAAAGGTTACGCCCTCCGGGTGATCGATAACGGCCCTGGTATTTCAGCCGAGATACAGAAGCGGATTTTCGAGCCATTCTTTACCACCAAGGACCCCGGCAAAGGGACCGGTATGGGGCTGGCCATCGGCCGGACGATTGCCGAAAAGCACGGTGGCCGGCTGGAATGCCGCTCTGCGCCCGGACAGGGAACAATCTTTACCCTCTGGTTACCGCAGGACATGTCGCAGGAAGGACCTCTGGTATGAATAAACGCATACTTCTGGTAGAGGATGATGATCTGCATCGCACCATGGTCGCGGGTGCGCTGATGAAGAATGGCCATGACGTTCGATGCGCCGAGAACCTCAGGGAGGCGATCGACTTCATAGGCTCTGAAGACTTCGCCGTCGCATTGCTCGACATCCGCTTGCCGGATGGCGATGGTTTTGAATTGCTGGCCAGGCTGCGTGACATGCAACCGGACTGTCATGCGGTCATGATGACCGGCGAGGCATCGATCGAATCGGCCGTGCGCGCCATGAAAGACGGGGCTTTTGACTATCTGGCCAAGCCGTTCCGCACGGAACTGCTGCTGATGAAGCTGGCGCGGATTCTTGCCTGGCACAAGCTGGCGGAAGAAAACCGTATGCTGCGGGGTGGGGCTGAACATGGGATGATCGGCACCAGCCGCGCCCTGAAGAATTTCCTCGACAGCCTGAAAGGCGCCGCTGAGTCGGAGGCGACCATTCTGCTGCTCGGCGAGACCGGCACCGGCAAAGAGCTGGCAGCAAACGCCGTTCATAAATATGGCTTTCGCCAGGACGGACCGCTGGTCAAGATCAATTGCGGCGCGCTTCCGGAAAGCCTGCTCGAAGTCGAGCTCTTCGGCTGCGTCAAAGGCGCCTATACCGGCGCGGACCGGGCGCGCGCCGGGGTGCTCGAACAGGCCCATGGCGGCACGCTGTTCCTGGATGAAATCGGTGAAATTCCTCAGGCCATGCAGGTCAAGCTGCTGCGCGCGCTCCAGTCGCGCGAGGTGACGCGAATCGGCGCCGAGAAAACCTCCCCTGCGGACTTCCGTCTGGTGGCGGCAACCCACCAGGATCTTGACGAGCTGCGTCAATCCGGACAGCTTCGTGAGGACTTTTTCTTTCGACTCAACGTCATCTCCCTGACCGTCCCGCCCCTGCGAGGGCGGCGAACTGACATTCCTCTCCTCATCAGCCATTTCGTCGAGCGCCTCGCGACGCGACATCGCAAGGCGCCGATCCAGTTTTCTCAGGAAGCCCTCGAACTGCTGCAGAGCTACAGCTTCCCGGGGAATGTGCGCGAGCTGGAGAATCTGGTCGAGCGCCTGCAGGTGATGCAGCCGGGGGAGCGGATTCAACCGCGGCACCTGCCGGAAAGTGTCCGTCAGGCAGTACAATCCAACGGCAGCAGGGCCCAGTGCTTCAGAACGGACCTGCCGTTGCGCGAGGCCGTCAGGGATTTCGAACTGCAATTCATCAAACAGGTGCTCGCCGAAGAAGGTGATAGCCGCACTCGGGCAGCCGAACGTCTCGGTATTTCGCGTAAAACCCTCTGGGATAAATTGTCGGAAGATGTTTCGGAAACGTAACAGCACGTGCTACACACCGTTAAGTATAGGTATTAAAAGGATTATTTAGTCAAGTCCCGTCCAGGCGTTACGAAATCGTAACGCTACCCCTCCCGCCGCTAACAAAAAACCCCTTCTAAGTCAGTACGTTACGAGTTGGCACATGAATTGCTGATATTCTTCAGTGGATTGACTCCAATTCTGATTTGTCGCCGAAGTGCATGCAACTGCTGCAAAGGGTATTCCCGCAAACCGTCCAGGGAGGTAAGACATGAAGATCACTCGCAGGGATTTCATCAAGAGGTCGGCCGCGACCAGTGGCGTGCTGCTGGCCGCCGGTTGCGCGACCGCGCCGCAGACCAACGCCATGTCAACAGCCAAGGCGCAGCCGAAATCTCCCGGTAAAGGGGAGTGGGTGGCAACCACCTGCCAGGGCTGCACTGCCTGGTGTCCGGTGGAGGTCTTTGTACAGAACGACCGCGCCGTCAAGGTGCGCGGCAACCAGCTGAGCAAGGCCAACAGCGGCTACTGCTGTCCGCGCGGCCATATGATCATTCATCAGCTCTACGATCCCGACCGCATCAAGGTGCCGATGAAGCGGACCAACCCGAAGAAAGGGCGCGGCGTCGATCCCAAGTTCGTACCGATCAGCTGGGACGAAGCCCTCAATATGGTGGCCGACAAGATGATGGAGCTGCGAAACAACGAGGAACCGCATAAGTTCGGTTACATACGTGGTCGCTATTCCTCGACCTCCAATGAGCTATTGTATAGCGTCGTACCCAAGTTATTCGGCTCGCCTCATGCCTATTCGCACAGCGCGATCTGTGCCGAGGCTGAAAAGATGGGTCCCGGCTATACGCAAGGTTTTTTCGGCTACCGAGACTACGATCTGGCAAACACCAAGTGCCTGGTGATCTGGGGATGCGACCCTCTTGCCTCCAACCGGCAGGTGCCAAATACAATCATCCACTTCGGCAAGATTCTCGACCAGGGAACGGTGATTGCGATCGACCCGCGGCTCTCCACTTCCGCTTCCAAGGCGCATGAATGGCTGCCACTCAAGGCTGGCACCGATGGCGCTCTGGCCTGTGCCATTGCACACCAGTTGCTGGTCGACGGTGCATGGAGCAAGGAATTCGTCGGCAATTTCAAGGATGGCATCAATCGTTTCAAGGCCGGACAGAACGTCAATGAGGCCGATTTTGCTGAGACCGAAACCCATGGTGTGGTTGCCTGGTGGAACCTGGCTCTGAAAGACAGCACACCGGCCTGGGCGGAAAAGGAGACACTGATTCCGGCCGACCAGATCGTTCGCGTCGCGCGCGCCATGGGCAAGGCGGGTTCCGCCTGTGCGGTCTGGATGGGGCCTGGTGCAAACATGCACCCGCGGGGGACCTACAGTTCCCTCGCGGTCTATGCCCTGAACGGTCTGCTCGGCGCCATCGATGCCGAGGGTGGTGTTCTGCAGGAGATGAAGCCGCCGTTGGGCAAGTTTCCCGATATCGAGGAGTACAAGGATGAGATGGCCAAGAAGTTCGGCAAGGAGAAGAAGATCGACGGCCGCGGCAGCAAGGACATGCCGGTTGTCATAAAGAACAAGGTCGGGGGCGGGGTCGTCACCAACAACGTCGCCAACGGCATGTTGAAAAATCCCGACGCGATCAAGGTGCTGCTCAGCTCCTGGACCAACTTCAACTTCTCCTGCTCCGGGGCACACCGCTGGGACGAAGCCATGGCGAAAGTCCCCTTCTTCGTCCACATGGTCACCAATGCTTCGGAAATGTCCCAGTTCGCCGACGTCATCCTGCCGTCGACCTTCAACAGTGCGGAAGGCCTCAGCGTCATCACCAACAAGGCGAACCTGCATGGTCACGCCTCGATTCAGCAGCCGGTGATCAAGCGCTTCTGGGACGTCAAGCAGGAAGAGACCGAAGTTGTCTGGCTGCTGGCCGAAAAGCTCAAGGCGCGCGGTTTCAGCAAACTCTTCGAGTATTACGCATCGTTCAAGGATCCGGAAACCGGAAACACGCCGACCAATGCCGCCGAATTCGAGCAGATTGCCGCCCGCATCAGCAGCGCG